>JAPKDJ010000028.1 GCA_026421245.1 Akkermansiaceae bacterium
GGAACCGCTGTCGATACGACTGCAGTTGCCAGAACTCAGAATAACTGGAGTGGAGCAAACGGGGCTGGGCTGGGTCAATTTGGCGGAAACTTTGCTGCAGGAAATGGTTCTAATCAGAACCTTGCAGCGATTGCTAATCTCGAAGACACTGCAGAGATTAATTTAAATACGGGACTTCGTTTTTGGGCAGGAACAGATGCCCAGTTTGTGGGGGTTCCGGAGCCTTCCAGTATCGTCCTTCTTGGCTTCGCTTCTTTATTCGTAATGAGACGCCGGCGCTAGGGTAATTTAAATTCATTCTTCTCGCAAACCTCACCGCTTTTAGCCGTGGGGTTTTATTTTGTCTGAAGCCTGCGGACTAAGTTTCTTTTGGCGGAGATGGGGTGAGGAGTTTATGGCGCCTGGCCATACCTACCACCCTGTCTTGGCCGATGTTGCTATTAACGATTATGATGTTAGAATAACCCGTTGGAGACAGGAAACGAGAACCTCTAGTAAAGATAGAATCTCCCGTCTCCCGCTCACCGTCATCACTCTAACTCCCTCAATGGATTTTCTCCAGTCTCCTACTAAGACCTACGCAAGTCGTAAACCTCTCTCCGCTTAATCCTTTTTTTATCCTTGTCTCAATGAAAACCAAATTTTTGATCGCCCTTGCTGTCGGAGTAACTCTCCTTTTTGCCGCTCTCTCCTCCTGTGCTGGCCCTCTGGGACGGGGTGGATATGAATCCGCGCCCTACACGACCGTTAAAACGGATGGAGCTTTTGAGATTAGAGACTACCCTGAAATCGTCGTTGCGACCGCCACCATGAAAGACGGAAACAATAATCAAAATTCCGGCTTCATGAGCTTGTTCCGATACATTTCTGGTAAAAACGAAGCCGAGCAAAAAATCGCCATGACCACGCCGGTTTTCTCTAAGACAGGTGGGAGTCTTCAGGAGATGAGTTTTGTGCTGCCCGAGGAGGTTGCGAAAGAAGGAGCACCGAAAGCAAACAACAACAATATTACGGTTACCAAAAGACAAGCAGGGCGTTTTGTGGTCTATCGATATAGTGGCCGCTGGACCGAAGCTCGGGACAAGAAGGCACGAGAAACACTCGCAAAGTGGGCCAAAGAACAAGACTTCACTCTTAGATCGGTGATGGAGAAAGCGAGCTATGATCCCCCTTTTACCCCTCCCTTTATGCGACGTAACGAAGTCTTGGCGCGCATCGAGTAATAGGTCTCCATGCGGCACGTTCTAGCCTGCCTTGATTTTGCAGGCTTACTGGAGATTCGTTATTATAGCGAATAAGCTCCAGTGGTGCCACAAGTAGGCAGGAGGATCTAGGGCTTAACTTTATTCACGTAAGCTAAGCTCAACTACAATAGGAAATTCGCCGGTTTAACTTCAGGAATCAGCCCACAGGGCGGCCTAGACTAATTAAGGTGGAGGGCCACACCCGAGAACGGTGCCAACTTAAGGCGCAGGCCCCGACTTTCAATCTTCCCCAGAAGTAAGGCCTCCGGCCTAGATGCTACGAGAAGGTTAAAGGTCGAAATTGAGAGGTCGTCGAATGACAAGATTTGAGGCTTGTTCGAAAAATTGAAGGCGATCAGTGATCGGTGGGATCCCAAGATACGAAGGTAAGACAAAGTAAGCTTCTCGTCGTTCGCGTGAACAAATTGAGCGGTTCCTCGAGTCCATTCGAGACGTCCCTTACGCAGTGCAATGAGTTTTTTTTGGTAGTTGAACTGTTCTTGATTTGGAGTGACAGCAATCGCCTTACGCTGTGATCCATCTGGCGCGAAGACTTGTGGCTGGTGGTCAATGTTTTCCCAAAGTAGAGGCTTCCGGCAGTCGGGATCGTCTGCTCCCCACATACCAAGTTCATCACCGTTCCAGATGTGTGGTGCACTGAGGTAGGTGAATTGGTGTAACAACATCATGCGTATTTGACTGGTGGTGGTCTTGTCTGGAGGGCCGAGCTTAAGCTCCTGATTCCCGCGTGCTCCCATCTTGAATTTGTATTTTTGTTTATTTAAAAAAGAAGTGCTTAATCGTGGGCTATCGTGGCTCGCGACCAGATTCATTAAGCTCTGTGATTGGGCTGGGCTATATCCCGTATAAACGTTCTTGATTTTAGCGATGAATTCGCTGGGTTTCATCCCACCTCCTGCATCGGCAAATAATTGGCGTGCCGGCTTATACCACTGATAATGCATCACCGAATCAAAGGTGTCTCCCTGCAGAAATGGGCGTGGATCCATTAAGGTGTCGGGCCACTTGGTCCACCATGCTTCACCGAGTAACAAGGCGTCAGGATTAATCCTGCGAACAAATTTCCGGTAGTCTCGCCAGAAGCCAAGAGGGACATGTGCGGCGACATCGAGACGGAAACCATCAACACCGTCTTTTGGGTCTCCATCGTCGTTTGGGTCCATCCATCTTCGAGTGACGTTGAAGATGTGCGCTTTCACTTCAGGGTGAAGGTCACCCTCGAATACATGTCCTCTTCGCTTACCTGAAACATTTACTTTTTTGAGTTCGGGTAGCGTTTTAACCCCGAGCCATCCTTCGAATTGGAATTCGTTTTGGGGAGTTTTTGGATCGTCGAATGAGATAATGTCATACCATTCGCGAAATCTACTTTCAGTCTGATTTTTAACGACATCTTTCCACGCCCAAAAGGTGTTGCCGGTGTGGTTCCAGGAGACATCGATAATCACGCGCATTTTGCGACGATGAATTTCGTTGATGGTTCTTAGAAACAAGCGATCAGCAGAAGTCCATGACCAAGTTGCCGGGTTGAGAGGGTCTTCATTATTTATGATCGTATTATCTCCGATAGGGTCTGGCCCAAAATTTCGGTCAATATGTCGGTAGTTTCGAGCGTCGTATTTATGCAGGGACGGAGCGTCGTTCAGAGGGTTGAAATAGATTGCGGTGATGCCAAGTCCTTGGAGGTAGTCGAGTTTTTTCAAGACTCCTTCAAGGTCCCCTCCGTAGCGACGAGCCGCGACGATTTTGTGAAAATCTCCATCTGTTTTCTTGGCCCAGCTTTCCTGCTCATACCAATCTTGCCCCCAAGGAGTGATTTTCCAACCTGATGGGACAAAGCCCGGATATGATCCGGCCATATCGATTGGACGTGGGTCATTTAAAGAATCTCCATTTTCAAATCGTTCGACAAAAATTTGATACCAAATTGCATCTCGAGACCATTCAGGCGGTTGATCGAAAGGAGCGCCATAGCTTGGCGACAAAAGGAAAAGAATACTAGCAAAGGTTGCTCGGATTAATCGAGAGATGATGGGCATAAAGAACGGGAATGCGGTTACGTTTTACAAACGAGTTAGCGCTTCTGGGCGAATTGCTTCTGAATCCATGCGAGCTGTTCGAAATAATGTTTTCCGGGTAGTCCGTGGCCCGCAAATGGATAAACACGATAATCTTTTGGGGCTGTGATTTGATTGTAGGCTGCAAAGTTTGTGGGCGCGGGAGTGACCGGATCTTGAAGTCCCACTCCCATGAAGACGGGGCACTTGATTTGGCCAGCGAGATTTTTAGGATCAAAGTAGCGGAGAACATTACGGGCCGTGGAGCGATCTATTAAATTCTGTTTAAATCCGTTTCGAAAGATGCTCCCGGGCCACTCTGTCGTGTCAAAGGCTCGAAAGGAATCAATGACGAATGGAATATCTGGTGCACAAAGTATGATCCTGGAATCAAGGGCGGCAGTGGCGAGAGAAAGCATGCCGCCCTGGCTGCCACCAGTGATCCCCATTCGCTGAGCGTCGACTTCAGAGCGAGATTCCATGAAGTCAAGCCCGCGGAGGCAATCCATGAAAGCGCCCCGGTAGAAATATTCTTGAGGCTTATCGGCGCCCGCTACTAGGAATTCTACATCTTTGCCAGAAATGTCATCCTGACTATTGCCGTGGCCACGAATATTTAGGGAAAGGACTACCATATCGTTAATCAAAGTGATGGGTTGCATGTTCCCCCTATAGCCCGGCACTCTGAGCAGTGCTGGATGGGGACCATCTTTCTTGGGGACTTGAAGCCATCCTCGGATGAGAATGTCTCCGAGACTACGCATCTCTACGAGGTGGCAGTCCACATCAGAGGTGGAGTGTTTGGGGCTTGGGCTAACCTTAAATTGCGGTTTTACCGTTGCGAGTTCTGCTTTTGCTTCATCCCAAAAAGGACCCATGTCCTTTGGGGTGTCAGGAAGCCGCTTAGCTTTCTCTGGAGAAAAACCAATCAGCATGCTTTGAGACAGTGTTTTGTTTTCAGCTCCTCCTTCAAAAGAACAGGTGACGTGGTAGAAGCCCGGAGCGGAAGGGGTAAATTGATGACTTACAGGAGTGTCATGATTCGGTCTGAGAGTTAGATCCGCATCTTGAGCGCTTAGAGCCTGTCCACGATTTGCGATCCGCCAGCTTTCATTATGCACCTGCCAAGAGACTGTGCCGGTTATTTCCTCAGAACTTTGATTTTCGATAACGGCAGTCAATTTGGTTGAGTTACTGCTTGGATAGATTCCGTCACCTCGGCCAAGCCCTATTTTGATATTCGCGAAGTCATGCCAATCGGGTGCCGCGAGATTGTATGGTCCTTTGCAAAGGCCGCCATCGCCATCGCTATCAAAGACTCTTACGGCAATGACGTTTTCTTCATCCCAGTGGACCAGGTTTAAAGGGATTTTGTATTCGCGTTTTTGTGCCCACGAGGAGCCAGGCCTCTTGGGATCTCCAGTCTCTCCGACTTTGACGCCGTTAAAAAAAGTAGTATCGACATCGTCGATGCTACCAAGTTTTAAGAGTAATTTCTGATGTTTCTGGGCATTTTTTTTCCCTTCTAAAATACCGGGAATCGTTAGCCGCAGGCGATACCACGCATAGCCATCATATTTTGGAAGGCCTCCTTTTTCCCAAGCCTGCCCGACGTCTATAGCATTCCAATCCGAGTCGTCGAAACTGGGTTTAGACCATGCTGAATCATCACCTTTGTGAATGCGCCATCCTTTTGCAATCGGCAGTGCGCTAGTCCCTTGTGTGAGGAGCCCGAGGAGTATCCATACGAAAATAATTTTGGGGGTCATCATAAAAGTTGTGGTGATATTTAGTTTTTTTGAGGTGTTTTAAGCTAGAATATTCGGCCCCTCCTGCTTTTAGTTTTGTCCAACTTTTCAAAATACTTAACGGAGATATCAGTAATTTATTACCAATAAAGAACGTTGTTTTCGTAATGTCTTCAATATTACGATATCGAGAAAGTTTTCTAAAAGACGGGTTGCTCTGGCCCCAGTAATTTTGCTATACTCAAAGAATGAAGATTTTTCGTCCGCTTGTTCTTCCCAGATTTTTTCTGGGAACCGCTACTCTAAGTTCCGTCCTTATCGGCACCGCGTTATCAGAAACTGTCAGCATAAGTTCTTTAGATGATCTGGGAGCTCCTTCGGAGGTCCTCAATACACTTGGCTCAATGCCGACTTACTCTAATCGGACTGTTGGTGGAGTTGAGGCAGTTAACTCAAAGGACGCCACTTTTGCAGTCTCGATTGATTTCAACGCAGGTGATAGTATAAATAATGGAGTCATCTGGGAGAGCGGTGGAGCAACGATTGGATCGACACTGAGTTATAACCAAGGTGCTAGCACTTTGAGCGTGCATCATTCATCAAACTCCGGCCTTGCCTTGGGAGTCGTTACCCATAATTTAACTGAAGCGCAAATTTCAGGCGGAGACATCGAGGTTATGTGGGCATACGATGCTAGCGCAATCGAATGGGAGCTTTTTGTCGGTGGAGTCAGTAGTGGAACCACTGTCGATACGACTGCAGTTGCCAGAACTCAGAATAACTGGAGTGGAGCAAACGGGGCTGGGCTGGGTCAATTTGGCGGAAACTTTGCTGCAGGAAATGGTTCTAATCAGAACCTTGCAGCGATTGCTAATCTCGAAGACACTGCAGAGATTAATTTAAATACGGGACTTCGTTTTTGGGCAGGAACAGATTCAAACTTCATTGATCAAGATTCTGTCGTCATCCCAGAGGGGATTGCGGGACCGCTTGAGACCGGTCAGAATCGTGGTTTCAGAATCGTGACAGCACAGGCGCCCTTGTTCACCGAAATTCCAAATTCGTTTGCACGTGCCAGCCAACAACTCAATGGCACTCTTATCGCTGAGGGGCAGCTTGTGGCCGACGAAGCAAAAAAAGGAGAAAATCCTGATGGCAGCTTTGATGTTGATACGATCAATTTTCTTGCGGCTTTCGACGGTGATGGTGCACCCGTAATTACTAATTTTGAGGATGATGCCGACTTTCCCGGTATTCCCGGGACAGGAGATCATTACTCCCTTTTCACAACTGAGATCTCTGGTTTCGTAGAATTATTAGCGGGCACTCATACCTTTGGCACCCAAGTTTTTGTGGATCGGGTTGATGCGGCGCCGAGTAACGATAGTGGCCTTGTTGTTTTAACTGGGACCAACCCCCGCGATTTTTTTGCCACGGAATTAGCGACCTTTATTCGTTCCGGCGACGCGCCGCCCTTTGCATCGACCCCTTGGGATTTTCAGTTTAAAATCACAGCCCCAGTTGATGGGATTTATCCGATTCGCCTTGTTTATTGGACACAAAGTGGAAATTCAGGTTTGGAGTTTTCGCAGCAAAACCAGTTGGTGAATTCCGATGGCGCTGCTGTTGTTTTTCGTGAGAGCACAGCTTCCAACCATAGCCATGCCTACATTGCGGAGGTATCTCCGGTGCCGGGGGTTGCCGACATCTCGCCTGATGAGCCAATTATGGTTCTTCTTCGCGACGATAAAACAACGGTAAATGAACAATCAGTAATATTGAGTTTTAACGGGGTCGATATCACTGGGCAAGCAACGGTAGGTAAAGAGAATGGGCGCACGACTATCAATTACCAACCACCCCCAGCACGTCAGAGTGATCGCAATGAGCTCGTGTTGGAATACATGGATTCTTCTGGGGAAAGTTTTACACGTGAATGGTCTTTTGCGAATTCCCTGGGAGAGAAGCCACCAATGGTTACTGGTCAATGGGATTTCTCGAATAGACTAGGTGCCACGATTGGAACTGATTTACTCTTCAATGACGAGGTCTCGGAATCCGAGACATTATTTGGAACTACTACGAGTTTTGAAATTGCTGATATTGGAGGTGAGTCGGCGGAGGTTATGTATGTGCCATTTGGTAGTCGTGTGGGATATAAATTACTTCACGGCATTGCTCCGAATGGAGGTGGGCGATATGTAAACCGCTACACCCTTCTGATGGATGTTATGAGAGTCGGAGCAGGTGGTGCCTCAGCGATCATCCAAGCGTCTCCGACAAAAAACCCTGGCGATGCGACGTTTTTCTGGCAGGGAGGTAATATGGGCCAGGGCGGTGGAGGCTATAACGGTGACGGTGCTTTCACTTCGGATGAATGGCACCGGATTGGATTCGCGGTTGATCTTGCCGACGAAAAAGTCATCACAAAATGGGTTGATGGCGTGTTACAGGACGAGTGGAGACCACAGAATAAGGATCATATTCGTCGTGCCATGGAGCCTGAAACTATTCTCTTTTACGACATTGATGAACGGAGCGAATGGTATGTTAGCTCTATCCAAATACTTGATGGGAAGCTTTCGAATGAGGAGATGGAGGCTCTGGGTGGGCCCACTGCAGAAGGGTTTGAAGCTCCGGGGGCTCAAGGTTTGCAAATTAATGATATCATCCTGCAAGAAAATGGAAGCGTCACTATAAAATGGTTTTCTCGTGCTAATCGAAGCTATCGAATCGAGGCAAGTTCTGACCTAGATGATTGGCTAGAACTCAACGATGGTCACCCTTCTCAGGGAGATCTGACAGAGTTCACTGAGCTGGGAGAAGATATCAAGGGAGCTGCGACTCGCTACTATCGCGTCACCGAGGAATAAAAAAAAGATTCAGAGAGTTGTTCGTGCAGAATCCATGTCTTGGATGATGCCGTCACTCTGGAGTGCGCTTTACTTTGCTCTGCTTTTCGAAGCGGTGCCAAGAATCATCAAAGTCGAGTCTTGGAAATTCTTTCATAACCAGGCCAAGGTCAAAATAGTTAACACCATAGCGTCGTTTGAATTGTTTTACTGTTTCAGGAGAGAAATGAATCCCCTGATCAGTCAGCCATTTTTCGATCTGCCCCTGATCGCTGTCTGTCTTTATGATGATCTGCGGATAGAATAGAGGCCTTATTAGTCTATGGAGACACGCCGGCACATGACTGGCGATCAGGACGTTTTGTTTTTTCCTCGTGCCTGAAAAGAACACCAGTTTAAGCAGCTCGCTCACAGTGCGAATTTCGTCAATTATCAGAAAGTCGATATCGGGATATCGGTCTTGCAGCCACTGAATTGAAGTGCTTTTCCCAGAACCACTAAGGCCACAAAAAACGACCCACTTCGACCTGTCGAAATGCAATTCGCATCAGACGATGCGCGTCATGAAATTGCTTTGCGCTAGGCTTTCCTTTTGGAAGGTAGGGTTTCAATGGGTTTAATTTGCAACTTTGATTCGTAACTTTGGATTTTTTTTCGCGCTCAAGGAAATCCTGAATTTTGAGTTTATGAACTTTTCCGATTAGCTCCTGATCGACTAGTTCGTTATGGATCAGTTGAATTTCCCAATACAAATCTAAATCGTGAGTTGAGCTTATCATCATCGGTGGTAATAAGTTATTATAGATGCTATCAAAATAGACTTCTTTTGGGAACCAACGCTCCACTGAATCACCTGCGGCAATGAAATTAAGGTGCTTTTCGTAAAGCAGTAATCCTTGGACTGGATTTGAAAAGGAAACTGTGCGCCTGTCGGATCCATGTCCCTCGACGCGTTGGCCTTTTTCTTGATTGCAGGCCACGACTCGAAGTTTAATCTTTTTAAGATCGATTCGCGATTTCCCATGAAATAAGTCACCGGCCCGGCAGACCAGTCCCGGGACAAGACCACCGGCAATAGGACGTTTTTAGAGATGCATGTATTTTCGTAACTGCTCCTTCATAAGCATCCAGATTATCGCTCCCACGGTACCGCTAGTCATGAGTGCTGCGAAGACTGGACTTTGAGGGTCTCCATCACTATCGATGCGGGACATCACATATTGCTGGCCCTCGAGGCAAAATTGATCGTGGACTCCGACGATGTTGATAATGGTCACCACCACTATGCCAATTAGCATCAATCCTAGAGTGATTATTTGATTGTGGAAGGGGATCACTTTCAGATTTTCACGAAAACTGAAGATGTCTTTTGGTTCGATCAGATTGGCGGCAAGTCTCTGACTTGTGGAGCACGTTGGGAAAAAGGTTTTTCGAGACGATAAATTATTTCCGGTATGTGTTTCGCCTTACCTCGGCCATTCAAGAATGGCTTCGAGCACGACTGCTAGGAATTTGCTTTTGGACTGGTGTTTTGACAAGTGGCTCCAGTGATTAATTGGCCACTTGGGCGAGGCACTTTAATCGACCCAGGGCCGAGCCTGTTTGATGACGATTTTGCCAGCAGCGGTGATTTTGAATTCGATCTCCATGGCGAAGGCGGAATTGCCTCGATATAACGATCTGAATCGGTTGTGGAGTGTGGCCATGTAGCCTCTGAGTTGCAGCGCTTGTTCGCGGGACATCACCGTCTCGCCCTCGGTGATCAAGTTCGAATGGCGGATGTATTGGATCTCGAATGCGTTGTCGAAGGTGAGGTTGGCAATGGTGAACTCGTCGGGGAGCGAGCCGGGTTCGGGATTCGTGATGAGGTTCTCTCCGACTTGCACATTCATGTAGTGCCCATCCCAGCCCGCACCGGGTAGATAAGGGTTCTTGGTGACTCCGACTCCGTTGGCCTCTTCGGCCGAGTAGTTCGGGTGGATGAGGATCCCCATCGCTGCCGAGGCGTGGTCGACTCGCCAGAACTCGCGCTCCTCGAAGGCGCGGTAGGTCCAGAGGCCGGCCCAGACCTGCTTGGCCGATTTCGCAAAATGCCCCTCGTCAGGATGATGGGAATAGGACTCGTAGAGGCCGGCGCCATTGAAGCCCTCGAGGTCTTCGTTGTTGGTGCTCGAACGGAAGCGGATCGAGAGGCTGGCGGGGAAGGTCTCCTGGATATCGCTGAGGGCGGTGCTCATCCAGTAGGGGAGAACGCCGTATTTCGTGATACGTTTGCGGAATGCCTTGAGCGCGGCCTCCCGGGTGGCCGGATCGGTCTGGAACTCGGGATCGGCCATCATGGCTTCAGACTCGGAGTAGAAGCCATTAAACTTCATGAACTCGTCGTAGAAATAGAATGGAACGGCGAAGCCCTCCGGGGTGACCGCAGGCAAAAAGCTTTGCAGCTCGCTGAGGTTGGCGGCTTTCGAGCCGAAGGCTGTTCCATCCTCGAAGCCGATTGCCGACAGCGGCTCAATCGTTGTGCGGGTGAGGTCGGGAATCGGCGTCTGTGTGACATCGGGTCGTTTCGCCTCGAGATAGTTATCAACGTCGGCTTGGCTGGCGGGCTCCATGACAAATCCGTCTGAGGTGATCTCGAGCCGGACGTTCTGGCCGAGCAGCGGCGCGATATCGGGGTGGGTCGATGCACCGAGAACAAAGGCGTTCGGGGTGTCATTTTGCTTGGCCTTGAGGTTGATGTGGGAGAGCGGGGTCTGCGGAGTTTCGGTGATGATACCAGCGACATGAGTGATATCGTTGGGGATGGTCTGCAGGATGACGATGTCGCGCACCGAGAGGGTCTCCGTTCCGGAGAACAGGCGGAGCCGTCCGTAAGATTCACCGGGGTTCAGCGCTGAGTAGGTGACGTTGCCAAACAACTCTTCGGCGAAGATCGTTCTGATATTGGTTTGCGCATATTCCGATGCTTCCGACTGGAGAACTGCCCGTTGGGTTTCGCTTGCCGGATGATAGGCGATGTTGCCATCGAGAAACGGCATTCCCGCAGTGATCAGGCTGTGAGCTTTCTCGACAAAGCGAAAGGCCACCGGATCGGTTGGCCAGAACTCGAAGGTGTAGATTCCCTGGCTCCCCCCTCCATCGAGGTAGTTGTCGTGGGCGACGATGCTGCCAGCGAGATTTTTGCGGTTCGTGTTGGTGAAATAGGTGTCGGCAGAGAAAGCGCTATTGTTGCGGTATCTGCCCACTCCGATGGCAAAGCTCGAGTGGTAGGTGTGGGTCTTGCTATTGACGAAGTAGAGTTCCGGCGAATTTGTATGGACTCCGAAGATAACGAATTTCACCTCACGGATGTTCTGGGCTCCTGGAAAATTGTCTCGATGGGAAAGTGACTCATAGCTGGCTCGGTCTGGAAGCTGCGTGGCGCCGTTTCTCGCAGTGATGACTGGCGCGGGGTTCAGCGGGTTGTGGGTTCCGGGCGACGCGAGCTCGGCAATGTCGTCGATTCCGTCGCGATCCGTATCAACTGGCGATGCGACGTCATGCAGGACGGTTCGCATGAATCCGGAGTGGACGAACGGAGCGTTGTCGCGAACTTCGACCGGGGTTGCCGCGCCTCGCACGATAGCGATCGACTTCCATGGCCCGGTTAGGGACTGGCTGCGCTGGACGATGGCATAGCGGCTCTCGGGGAGGTCCAAGGTGAGCTTCAGGACACCGCCGAGGCTTTCATCGACAGAGGTGATGGGCGATGCCGAGTCGTCAGCGTATAGCCCAACTCCCAGCAGGCCGAAGGGGAGGATGGCGGTGGCGAGAAACCGACTGTGAAGGGGAGACATAAGTCTTACTATATACGAATTCATTGTCTGTGCGAGTAGTTTTGATCGGCTATGGCCTCTGCTTGGCGCGGGCACGGATGTAAATTTGCGATGCGGAATCCACCGCTTGTGTGGAGCGGAACGTGAGGGTTGATGTCCCGTCGCGGTTGGCGGTCTCCTCGACCAGTAGCAACGCTGCTGGGCCGGATTGCCAGTTGATCAGATCGGAGGAGATCTCGGCGCTGATGATCATGTCTTCGGCGGCGAGATCTCGCTGGATTCTGATGAGAAGGTAGTCGGCGATGGCGCCTCCGACCTCCAACGGCTCCACTGATACCTTCGGGTAGGCAGCAGCTGAGGGATCGCCGTCGTCTCCGCCGAGAGCATGCTCGAGCAGGGCGTCGAGGCCGTCGTGGTCATCGTCCATTCCAGCAACACCGTCGAACGGTGGCGCGGCGTCAGATGATCCTGGGTTGCCTCCCGACGCGGTGCTACTGCGCCAGTTGCTGGCAACAGTGTGGTCGGGTAGACTTTCTGGATTGATCAATACCAACGAGCGATCGCTGACGTCGGGCGGGGTCGGCCAGGGCAGTTCATCGTCGTAGACGAAATCGCGAATTGCAGTGCCGGCGCCGAATGACAGCTTGAGTCGTTCGCCGCCGTTGCTGAGGTTGTTCGAGGAGGAGAACTGGTATTCGCCCGCGACTGGTAACGCGTCACCATGTGTCGCTTCGAAAGCGGTGAGGTTTTCGACCACTAACACATACTCGCCGGGGGCGATGCTGGTGATCGCGGATCCGGCGAAGTCGAAATCGATGCCCTTGGTGAAACGGACTTCACTCAGATCGAGAGTCGCCGGGCCGACATTTTTGATCTCGATGAACTCCAGTGCCGATCCGCCCTCCGACTTGTACATGATCTCGCTAATCACCAGGCCATTGATGTGAGCGCTGAGATCCGGTGTCGACGTGACGAACTCGACTGGTTCCGACCAGTGACTCCAACGACCGTCGATGCCTTGGTGGCGCACGCGTGCGCGGTATTGACTCCCTTCTTTGACGGCGATCGGCGGGAAGTTGAAGCTGTTGGAGAACGTTTCCAAAATGCCGCTCGCCCAGAAGGTATCGGCTTCGTAACGCCAGGGCTCTGCCGCCACGTAGTTCATGCTATCGGGATTGTAGATCTCGCCGATCCGCCATTGCATCGTCGCGAAGCCAGAGTCGCCACTGCCCGCGGCGAAATCGCTGCAGCTGAAGCTCATGCCATTGGTTGGGAAGTCCGCCGTCCCGGTGTATTGGATCGTTGGGGTGACGGGGATCCGTGTATCGTCGGACATTGCCGCGAGCCGCTCGCCGCCGAAACCGGTCGGGACGATGAAACTTTTGATCGAATCCACCATCCCTGGGAAATCGGCGCTGCTCAGTGTCCTGCTGTGCTGCGGGAAGCGCGTCGAGGTATAGGGGTTCATGAAGAACAGCATCCCCTCATTGCCGCCGCTGCCCTCGATCTTCGTCGAGCGCGGATCCTGATTCCAACGTGCCGCATCCAACTCGGCCCATCCGGTTGCGCCACCGGTGCTGCCGAGCGTCGCGACCAACTCGTTGACCAGCGTCCACCCCTGGTCGTCATTGAGCAGCAGGTCGCGCAACTCGCGGGCGCGGTTTTGGAAACGGATTGCCAACTCCGGGTGGGTCAGACTTTTTCGGAACTGTTCGAGCGGCGCTGTCGTGGTCTCCACCCCGTCCGGCCCCCAGCGGTCGAACGCCTCATACAGCAAGTCGACATCCCAGGGGATCACCGTCCACTTTCCGGTGACCGGGTTGTGGTAGAGGTTCGAGTTCTCTCGGTCGCGCAGGTCCGAGTGGTTGAGCGCCTCGACCACCGAGCGGTAGGAGAAATAGCTGTCGAGGTCGATGTTCGCCTCCCACCAGGAAACCGGCTCGACGGGGTCGCGGTTGTAACCATCGTCGCTGGTGCCGGTGAAGGCGAACAGGTCGCGGCGGTCGTGCGGCTGCCCGGCGGTCTTGTTGATGATCGTGCTGCTGTTGAAGTGCATGTTGAAGGTGTTGCCGTCTGGCAGCCCGCGCTCATCGAGGAAGCGGCGATCCGCGTGGTCGATTGCTAGGAAGAGCCCCCAGTTGTCGCCGTCGAACTGGTCTGCTGGATCCTGCTCGGCGGAGCCGTCGATGACGCGCAAATGGAAGTAATTGGCATTGCGCGAGACGATTCCCGCTCTTTCCCAGAAGCGGAAGGCGAGCGCCTCGTCGAGGCCGGCCGCGCCGCGGTTTGCAGGGTTCCACGGACTTGCTAGAGCACTCCAGTTCAAGGTGCGCACCTTCTCCCTGTAGGCCTTGCGATAGTCGTCGCGCCCCTTGAAATAATGGCCGCGGTTGAAGCGCAGTTTCCATTTGTTCTTACCGGTGTTGTAGGCCGAATCGGCACCGCGGATGCGATAGTGGATGTGGTCATAGACCACTCCGTCGTAGACCAGCGTGCCCTCCCAGCGGTAGATATCGTCGTTGAACGCCGGGTTGTATTGGCAGTTGCTGACATCGTCGGCGTCGGAGATGAGGTGGTAGATGGGGAGCGAGTTCATCTGCGCTTCATCGAAGTTGATGGTCTCGGTCTGCCCAGGGATGTAAGCGCCTTGCCAGCTGGGGGCACCATTGTAGGTGAAGTAGGCGAAGTTGCCCGACGGGTCGTCGCTGTAGGGAACCGTCACGGCGGTCGAGATGTTGTCGGTGGCGGTGATACGGTAGCGGGTGAGGCGCCGGTGCATCTGCAGGGGCCCTGGGACGGTGACCGTGAAGATCGAGTCGCCGGCCACCTGATCACCTCCAAGGCCGTTATCGACCATGGCGATCGTAGTCCACTGGGTGTTGTAAGCAAAGTCTGTCATCCGGATGTAGCTGCCCGGCTCGACCTGCTGGTATTCGAGATTCACGCTGGAAACTCCATCCGGATCGGTGATCTTGGCGGTGACTAGGACAATCTGCCCCGCCGTCGGTTGCTGCGGCGAGTGGGAGACCTGCCTTACCTGAGGTGCCGCGTCCGCAGCGAAGCCCGAATTTTTCGCGCCCGGGGTCGGGAGTGCCGGTTGTCCCACACCGCTTGCGGGTCTGATCAGCTGGAGGTCCAAACCGAGATCGCTGCTGCCGACGCGGGCGTTGAAAAGTTGAATGCTGACCGTGTTGATTCCCTCGACCAAAGAGCCGCTATCTTCGAGCGTTTCTACCATCGAGACGATCTCGGAATAGTTGCTGGACGCCTCATCGCTGATGGTGGGTTCATCGCCGGTCTGCCCCGGCATGTTCTCGCGATGGACCTCGACCCCGTTGATCCACAGGACGAAACCATCGTCGAGAAGGAAGCGCAGCTGCAGCGCTGGTGGGATCTCGCCGGGGGCGATGGTGAATTCGTTGCGCAAGAACAACGAGCGGTAAGAGCTTCGCATCCCGCTGACTGGGGTCTTAAAAAGCATGTCTCCGACATTCCCGAATCCAATCGGAAAGGTCGCGGGATTCCAGCTATCGTCCTCGACAAAATGGGTTTCGCGCCAGTCACCAATCGGCGCCGAGGCCTCGCTGGTCCCGGGCCGCCACCGCCAGCCTGTTCCCGCGCCCGGCAGGACGAAGCGCTCCGGGAGGAAGTCCGGCGGTACCGCGCTGCGCCATGATCCGCCGAGGTTGTTGTCGAGTGAGGGGTGGATCAGTTCCATCGACTGCCCACCTCCACCTGCTGCGATCGGCCAGGGGAACGAGGTCCCATAGTCGACGCGGTCGATCTCTGCGCCGAGCTCGTCTAAGAGGAGAATGGGTTCACCATCATTGGAAAGTTTGCCCTCCCAGGGGCCGAGCGCCGGCACACCGTATTCGGCGAGCAGCGCCGCCGGATCTGCCGCCACGACAAGGTAGGCGCCGACCGCCAGATCCTGTTTTGGGAAAGTGAAAGTGACCGCGTCCGCAAGCTGCCATCCCCCCAGCTCAACCGGAGTCGCTCCGTTGTTGTGAATCTCGATGAACTCAGTGGCGAATTCGTCGTCGGGTTGGTAGTGGATTTCGTTGATGACGAGGTCTTCGGAGGCCGCCCCTACGACACCACAAATCGCGAGCCCGCACAGACTGAAGATGAAAGGAAACTTAATCGGACGAGACACAAGTATTGGGGGATAAAAGAGGTTCATCCGAGGTGAGATCACAAATCGGTGTGATTTGCAAACAGGCTATCTGTTTTCTGCCACCATTGCAATAGGAAGCTTGTGCGAACTCTTATTAAATTTGCTGTTCTACCATGGTCAAGGTTGACCCGAGTTGCTCGGGATTGCCGAGGCGATCTGGGTTGAAGGGGCAAAAACATTAATATTCTCTTCTGCGGGGTTGGCCTCGCTTATGCCGGACGCGCCAGTTGCTAGGAATTATGATCTGAGAATCCCATTCCGCTTTTTTGCGTTGCCCCCAATTTCAGTATCCACAGGTAAGGAACTTTGATTCAAATCCGTAAAAAGATGCTATAAACTTTTTTTTAGTGCCTCACGCCCACTTTGCGTCAACCAAGGTGATACCTGATAGAGGAAATTAGGAAACTCGACCTTTGGTTCGAAACTTCGCGAGAATATCGGACTGGCCGCGCCAGATATCGGCGGCACTAGCCAAGCCCAATCACCCCGGACTGTACGATTACTGCGATTTTCTTTTTTACAGAAACCTAGAAACTCAGAGCTCACAGTATGATGATCCACGATGCGATATCTCTCCTTTTCAAAGGACCAGAGCACAGCTTCATTCAAAGCGATCAATGCGTGATCAACCCAATGACGAGATTTCTTGCTTGAGTCGATTCCCATTGCAGAGGCGATCTGTGGCAATTGATTGTAACGGTTTTTATCTGAGAAATTTCTAGCTGCGATCTCTGTCGATACATAAAATCCGCTAAATGGCGCTGCTGGGTAGAGCGCTTGCTCGGAGGCAAAAATCATATCCGATACTATCGGGGTGGTATACCAGCGTAGGCCCAAGGACTCTATTTTCGGGTATTTTGGATGGCGAATGGCCACTTCTGCAACTGCCTCTTCAGGAAGTGGGCGTAGGTGGAGCCTGCCCCCATATTGCAGTATAATGGGCAATATATCGAAACGCGTGCGCTGGCTAGGCGGCGGCCACCCTAAATCAATTGCGATTTGAGTAAGTTGACAATTCGACGGATCGCCTAAAATCGTGCCGTCTGCAGCGAGGTAGCCAGCGTAGCGGATCAGTTGGTGGTTCCAAATTCTAACCTCAGCATGAAGCGGATCGAACTCGGGGAATACTGACATGAAGGATTGCGAGGCTCGGCTCTCGGTGCTGAGTCTGAGGAGTTCGAATAAAGCATGAAAGATATCATCTACACTAGAAGCGCTTCTGGCATCAATCACTTTTAGCGAACGCCAACGAGCTCGACCAATGCAGCGAACGGAATTTCGCCAAGCCTGCCGAGCATCTTCCTCCAATTCGAGAGAGGGCCCTCTACTTTGCTGTAGAAGCCGATGAAGGTCAGGTGCCTGCCAGCGCTTTTCCACAGATAGATTTAGTCCCTCAGAGCCAATCGGTTGAGCGGAATAGGGACAACTTTCTTTAGAGATTTCAGGATTCATGCACGCGCTATTGATAATAGTTATTCCAATAAATGCGAAAAAAATTGGAGTATTTAACTTCGAAGTGGAAGAAAGACAAAAGGGGGCAAACGTTTGAATTAAATATCGCTCCCCTGTCCGCGTTCAGGCGAATAACATGCCACGCAAATAACGTATTCAATACTCCGGCGCCGTTTGCCACGTCATCAGCCGAAGGAACTATTCATTAAAGAGAATACAGGGGCGGCATTTGAATACACCTTGCTGGAAGCCGTGAAGAGCTGCGTCTGGACTGCTAGTAATTTTCTTTTTGGGGACCGCTTGTGGGCGTCGTTTAAGGGATCGGAGAGGGGAGAAAGGGGGTTATTTTTTCTCGAAGATGAATTCAAGAATTCGGACGAAGGAGTTTCCTCGATTCTTCATGTCAGGATCGAGACGCCGTTTCTCTTTCCAGAGGAAGCCGAGGCGTGCGTGCTGGGCAGGAGTGATGGCCGCGATTCGCTTGTCGACATACTCCTGATGTTTGGCGACGACATAAGCGGCCGGAATTTGCGTGCTCTCGATCTGATTCAGAAGCTCTCGGATGTTTTCGATCTGCACCTTCGGCTTGGAGGGGGATACTTGCGAGGTTTCGTCTCCCCAAGTTGGAGCATCGGCTAATACGCTGGCGTTGATGGATAGAAGCTGCGCTTTCATTCGCTCGAGGATCTCTGGTTCTGCGGAAGCGATATTGGTTCGTTGATTCGGATCTTTAGCTAGATTGTAGAGCTCGAATTTTCGGAACCCGCCTGAGCCAGCTTTGATTATGGGAGTCCAGGATTCCTGGAACTGGTGGTGGCGTACAAATTCGTTTCGGAGGCGCTCCATATCCGGGTTCTTGAAACTGCTGTTGAAGCACTTTGAAAACAACTCTGAGCGTTCAATCTCGCGGCCAAGTTCTGTTTCGAGCAATGGTTCGATCTGTTTGAGCAGCGCGTTGATCCGCTCGGAGTCCTTCTCGAACTTGTGGACGCGATAGCCCATGAGGGTGTAGTTCCCGTCCCGCAGAGCAACGTTGGGTTGTCCGGTGGGGCTGTGCCAGAAGAGTGGTTGATGGCGCTTGAACGTTCCGCTTTTTTTAAGCAAAGGAGACAAGTCTGAGCCGTCCAGATGGACGTGGCGGGGAGGGGTGATTCCTGTCAGGCCGCAGATGGTTGGCAGGAGATCGACTGCTCCACTAGGCTCCTTTTCAATCCGTCCGGCAGGGATGCCCTTTGGCCAGAAGAAGATTCCGGGGGTTCGGAGGCCGCCTTCGAAATTTGATCCTTTGTCGCCGCGAAGATTGCCGTTGCGTTCTGTCAGGTAACTCCCGTGATCCGAGGCGTAGATGATGATGGTGTTGTCCAACTCGCCCATCGCTTTCAATTTGGCGATGAGTCGGGCGATGGCGCGATCCGTGTTGTCGATGGTTGCGGAATAGATCGCGGCGGGGTCGTCGAGCTCTCCATATTGCGAGACGATTTCATCTGGTGCTGCGATTGGGGCGTGCGGTTCCTGGAACCAGATGTTGAGAAAGAAGGGCTGGTTGGATTTGCGGTCTTTCTCCAGCCAGTTGATGGCTTCATCGGCGATGATCTGGCAGGCGTAGCCTTCTATTTCACCTACTTTCTTTCCGTTGCGGAAAAAGTTTGTCGGGTTCCGGTGACTCGGGGCGGCGTTGTTGTCGGTGGCGAACCAGTAGTCGAATCCGTGGTCGTTCAAGGTCGGCTTGTCTCGTCCCCGGAAAGGCGCGCCGACGTGCCACTTACCGAGGTGCACCGTCTGGTAACCGTTGCCTTTTAGAGCCTCCGCAATGGTGACCTCTCGCTCGAGAAGGTGCATATCATGCGCATGGTCTTGGACCACGGTGTAAACGCCGGTGCGGAGATGCTGGCGTCCAGTCAGAAGGGTGGCGCGCGATGGTGAACAGACTGAGGCTCCGGAATGGAAATCAGTAAATCTTACCCCGTTTGCAGCCATCGCATCGAGGGCAGGTGTCTTTACGGGGCCTCCATAACAGCCGATGTCTTTGGAACCGAGATCGTCTGCCAGTAAGATCACGACATTCGGGCGCTTGGTGGTGAGCGCAGAATCTAAGAGGGCTTTCACCTTCGGCTGCTCTCTCAGATAGCGATCATGGTCGAGGGTGAGGTTTGCGTTGTAGGGCGCGTGGTATTTTTTGAAATTTTCTTTCTGCCGGAAGTGTCCAACGAGAGCAACAGGAAGTCTGCCATTGTTGTTGCGGGCCGAAGGATAGGCGCCGGCGGCGAGCAGTTTCTGGCAAATCTCCAATCGGCCCATGTGAGCGGCGCGGTGCAAGGCGGTCTCGCCGTTCTTCGTTTGAATGTTAGGATCAGCACCGCGTTTTAGGAGGTCTTCTAAAATGTCGATTCGCCCGTAATGGGCCGCGATGATCAGCGGCGGTCTCTCTTTTTCGAAATGCTGGTGGGGCATGTTGAGGTCCGCTCCTGCCTCTATCGCGACGCCTGCTTCCTCGGGATGGTCGTTGATGATTGCGGAATTCAGGATGGTGGTGAGGAGGTAGGCTGGCTCTTTTTTGTAGCGCTGAATCGCTTCTGCCTCGGTCTCGACGAAAAAGATGAACTCGTTGCTGAGATAGCCTTGGGGGTTTTGGACCTGGAGCATGCGCATCCCTTTTGCGGGTAACTTGCTCAACTTGATCTCAATCGAGTCCTTGCCGAGATCGCGGATTGATCCCTCGATGCGTTCGCCATCGATCAGAAGGTGAGCCCCTTTTTGCACGTGCCTGCCACTGATCTTCATCGTGGGCTTATCGCGGTTGATTCTCGGAAACAGCTGTGCGCCTCGCTGTTCATGGAGAGAACCCGCGGTCCAGAGCGCGGGTGGGGGTGAGGTTGCGTCGGAACCGTGGTGCCCGGTGAAGGTGCCTACGAATTGGCCCTTCGTTGCCTCTTCGAGGAATTTTCGCCTGCTGAATGTTCGCCCGCCCGCCGGGAGTTCGTTGTAGGTGTTGCTTTTTGAGTCGAAACGGAAACGAGTGGGGCTCGCGGATGGGTCGGCCGGGAAAATTCCACTCACCTCGAGCGTGATACTTTCTTTGGTGGCCCCTTTTTCGAGCGCCGCGATGATATCGAGAGTCACGGCATCTTTGACGGTGCTCTTGCTTAAGGTCGCCTGTCTGCCAAAGGCTCCGGAGAAGCCTGCGCTGGACTCTTTGAACATGTCCAGGACTGGCCAGAGCCTTCCGTGTTCCCCCATCGCGAGCATGCGTTTCCAAACTTTCTCTTCCGGGAATCCTTCCTCGGCCAATTGCTTGACCCCGCCGAGATCGATGAGGCTGTTTCGCCCTTGAGCCTGGGTGATCCAGCGGTCGAGCGCTCCGCGAAAGCTTGGGACGTTCATTGAGGGAGTGTCAGTCGTCAGGTAAGGAAGGGTGTGGCAACTTCCACAGACGTTGGTGTTGAGGTTTTTAAGATCGCGCGCGCCAGTGATGTGGAAACGTTCGAAGCCGATGCGGGCTTCTTTCGACAGGCGATCGGAATAAGCGCGCCCGGGTGTCGGCATGTGGGAGAGGTTCAGAAGAAATTCCGCCATCGCGTCACGTTCCGCTTTGCCAAGATATCCCTCTTTTCCTTCGTCGTTTTCGACTTTGCTGCCATGCGCGAGCATCGTTGAGGCCATACTTCCGTCGATGACATGACGGACGGAACTTTCGGGTTTGTTGAGGTCCGAATTTGGTAGGAGGAATTCTTTGGTCGCGGCGTTGCGACCGCCGTAGGGGTCTCCCGGAACTCCGTCCCAGTGATAGGGGGCCGTTCCCCGCAGGCCACGAAGGGTTTGTGAAAGACGAGGTTCAATCTGGTCGTCGCCCACCATGTGAGGCGTGTCGAGAACCCAGAGCAGTTGGTCGGTGTGGCCATCGGCGTGGCAGCTGGCACAGGAAAAAGTTCCGTTGGACGATGCTCGTGCGGTGTTGAAGGCGATACGTCCTTCTTTGTAAATTTTTGGAGTCGGGTCGATCAGCGGGATTGTCTTTTGCACCTTTGGTGAGTCGGGCGAGCTGACATCGACTTTCGAGACCGTGTTGGACACCGCGTTCAACACCCAGGCAGTTTGCGCCCTTCCACTGGAATTTTGCTCTAACGCAATCCCGCGTGGAACGGCGCCGACTTTGGCTCGACCGAGAATCTCTCTTGAGGTGGCGTCAATGGTGAGTAATTGGTCGGATCCGGCGGCGGTAAGAAATACCGTTTTATTGTCGCCGCTGATCTTGATGCCGAAGGGTGTCGCGATTGCCGATTTGCGACGGGGCTGCTTAGGTGGGAGGGGATTCAGGTGGATGAACTTCGTTTCGCCTTTGGAGGATACTTTCGTGACCCGGTTCAGATAGGGTCTGTTCTGCAACTCCTTCAGCCCATGCTTCTTCGTGCCGGCTCTGCCGTTGACGTGATTCCTGGCATCAGTGTTGGCGACGAAGACATTGCCAAAGTTATCCACCGCCAAACCAAAGAGAGAGGTGCCGAGGGAGTTGATGGATTGAATCAACCTGTCGGTCTTGGTATCGAAGATGAACAGATCGTGATCCGGAACCTTGGGGTTCTTGACAACATCTACGGTGAAACCAACGGAGTCGAAAGCCTCGGCAAGCTTCTTGGCTTCGAAGGTGACGAGTTTCCCGTCAATCTCTTCCTTTTTGCCCCCGGAGAGTTGTGTCTGGTTATTGGATTCAAATGGGAGGACGTAGAGTTTGCCATTATTGACCGAAATCGCTCTCGGCTCCTGTGCCGGGATTTTCAGATGATTCACGACCCGGCGGGATCTGACATTGATCACCGCGATCTCGTTGCTGGAAGAGAGGGCAACGTAGGCTTTCTCGTTGTTCGCGAAGGCGATGCCGACGGGTTCGTTGAAGCGCGTCGATTTCTTCTGAAGATCGATATCCTGGATCGTCGCAATCACGGAAAGGTAGGTCGCGCTCTTTGGTCTGTTGTCGATCACGCTGACAGAATCTGAGATGTGATTTGAGACCCAAATCTCTTGCCCGTCTGGTCTTACGCTCGCCGAAACGGGATCGATCCCGGTTGGGATGCGCATAAAAACTCGATCTGTGTCCGCGTCGATGACGTCGAGGGTGTCGGCGGCTGTATTGGTTACGAATACCTTTCGCCCGTGAATAGCGATCGGATCGGAGTGAGGGCTGAGTAGGGTTGGATGACCAGTCTCCGCCGCGTGTCCAATGTCGGGACAGACCGAGAGAAGACCTATGAGCAAGACGTCCATACGCCTGATATGAGTAAGTGGATATTTCCCTCGAAATTTCATCTGTTTGAAGTCGTCAATTGTGCCCATGCAGATTGGGGCAAGTTGCTGGAGGCAAACCATTTTGTCGCTGCCTCTTGATCCTGCGCAAAGTACTGACGGCCCGCACGAATCATGGCTGCTTCCCGCATTGCTGGGCTCGTGATTTGTGCGGCCCAGTCCGTTGCCAGGTCCCCGTCTTCGTGGGCATAAGCGCTGATAAAGCCATTGATCGCTTGGTCTCGATCGGTTGATTGGGGTATCTCAGTGATCGATTTCACGGCGGCCTGTGGATCTTGGCCCGCCCATACCGCATAGGCTGCGCTCCAGGCATTACTGCGGAGAGCCCCCTTGGGTAAATCGGCAACCCACGCGAGGGCAGTGTCGAGGCCTTGATCCTTCTCGATCTCACGAGCTAGCGTGTCCATCGGTCGCCAGTCATTGTTCTCGGAGGGAGTCGATTGGTAGAGGTGATTGGTGGCCAGGGTGATGTCATTGTCAACGAGGCCTTCCAAGAAGCGTGGTCTGATTTTTTCCTGCAATTCGGGCTCCAGAGAATTGAAAAGCGCGATGGCCGCTGTTGGGTTTTCGCTCGCAAGACCTGGAATCATGTTTGCGAGGTAAGCGTCGTGCTGATCGGGGGAGATCTCGTCGAGATGTGCAAGGGCAGCCTCGGGCTGACTCGCTCCCCACGCGTAATCAAAAAGCCGCAAGTGCTCGGCAGTTGCCTTAGACTCGATCATTGAGGTTCGAATATTTTTCACCTGCTCCGTGGTGAGAGACGATGATTGCATTGCCTGTAGGATCCGGTCGAAAGCGCGGCGGCCTTCAATCGGACCACGTGACTTGATCGCGGATCGAACCAGGGAATCTAGTTCCTCCGTAGTCAGTGATGCCACGCTCGCTACGCTATTCTGACGATCACGACTGCCGGGCAGTGCTGACTTGGAGCGAGTTTTTCTAGTGAGATCTGGCGAGCGCAGTCTCATTTTTTGGTTGCCCGGAAACTCACCCGCTAAACCGGATTCCATCTCGTGCGCTTCACGATCCTTTTGATGACGCGCCCATTGTGAACCCATTACATAGGTTGAGATCGTGACCACCACCCAGGCCATATGAATAAGATTTGATTGCTTCATTATTGGGGGGTTATTCTGCTACGAGAAGTTCGACACTGAAGATCTCCAGGCCAAGGTCTTCTTTGACTGTTTGAACCCAGAACCAGACCAGTTCGTGGCCGGAAGGGGCTGCTGGAAAGCGCTTGTTTTTTCGGGGGAATTTTTCAAGCGCGAGTTCCAGATCAAAGCGACCGTCTTCTCCGGCATCAATTTCGATCGCACGTTCCAAAGAGTATTTCCCTGCGAAGCCACCACGCGGAAAATGAGTTCCGAAACCGACGCTCACTTTGAAGCTGTGATCGAGCCGCCCGCGAATTCGAAAACGTGCTTTATCCGAAAGAATTACCGGGCCATCTGTGGGACCAACCACCGCACTGTAGAGGAGGATGGGAGCGATTTGTATTCCGCGATCACCCTGAAAGAGATGCGCTTCGGCTTTCAAGATGCCTGAGTTGTCCCTCTCGCCAGCCATCAAATGACCTTGCCTGACATCGAGAGGGAAGGCACTTTTCCAAAGATAGGTAGAGTCACCGCGTGGAAGAGCTTTGAATTCCGATTCCTGCTCGAGAGCCGCGATTACACGATGGTTCGCTGCGACTTCCTGCACACTGCCGTCGGCGAGACGCGTGACCCGGACGCTCCCTTCGTTGACGGTGAAGCTGGTCGAGCTTGAACCAGCGCTGAGGTTAAACTGCGTCCCCAAGACAACCGCTTCGGCCGAAGGGGTGATCAGGCGGAGCGGTCGGCCGGAAGGTTGAGGGGTGACGTCGAGGGAGAGGTTACCTTCCCGCACCCGGATCATCTTGCCGGCTTCTCCGTCGGAAATCGTCAACGCTGCCGGGCCCGAGGCCCACACGCTCGAGCCGTCCAAAAAAACGATTTCGGCCCAGGAATTCAACGAGCGGATTTCCAGGGTGCCGCCGGTAAGAGAACGACCTTCCTGTAAGTTTTCGTCTGCTTCACCACCGTCGCCAATCCATACCATCGAGCCACTCACGTTGGAGATCGATGCAATGGGAATATGGGACTGTGGGTCGTGTTGATTAAATTTCTCGGGGCCGAAGATGAAAAACACGACCATGCTCAGAAGAATGACTGCGGCTGAGGCCCAACCGATAGTAGTTTGATGCCTTGGACTACGACGGGGCGATTCCAACTTAACCTCCGTTCCCGGCAGGTTCGAAGCCGCGTCGCGCAGGTTTGTATCCAATCGTGCCGCGGCACCAAACTCAGCGCGAAGAGTTGCGTCTCTCTTTAATCGCTCATCCAGTTTTCCCATCTCGCTTTCGGAGATCGTTCCAAGAAAGTAGCATTGGATGAGTTCGCGGTTTTGATCTTCGTTCATGGGCGATTTCCTTTAGGACTGAGTTCACGTTCGACACAGAGCCGAAGTTTTTCGCGCAGTCGGCCAAGCAATTTATAGAGACTGTTCGCTGAACGCCTCGTTTGCTTCGCGAATTGCATGACTCCACCTGATTCGCGGTAGGGGAGCAGGACGATCTCCCGGTGTTCCTCGGAGAGCTTCCGAAGACATGCTTCGAGAGCTCGGCGTTCGAGGCGGAGTAAATCAAGAGGAAGGTCGAGTGATTCCTCGGCAAGTAATGCCACCGTTTCCTCGCTCAGGATAAGTCGGTCCCGTGCTGCCGTCCGCCGAGCGTGTAGTGCTTCGAAACGTGCGATGACCTTGGCCCAGGGGAGAAAGCCCTCTTCGTTTTCCAGCTGATCGAGCTTTTTCCACATCACGACACTGGCCTCCTGCAGAACATCGTCCACCGCTTCCCAAGTCGGCAACAAGGTGCGCAAAAAACAGCGTAGTTCAGACTCATGGGCCATGAAGAGGCGCATGAATTCCGTTTCCTTGTTGTTTTCTGTGCTCATTCGCTCGGCCCGTCGGTGTCCTTGGGTTACTAATTAACTCCCGCACTTCAGCGCACCTGCCGAAAAAATGCGAAGTTTTTGACGCCTGGTTGGATGTCGCCCTCGATCTCGCGAACGCTTTCCTGGCTTCCTTGTCACGGTTCTCCGATGTCGTTGAAATGCTGAGGCTAGGCCTACGATGACTACGACCCAAGTCATCGCCGCCGCTCTAAAAGAAAAAGGTTCAGCCTTTCTCCCTATCAATGAATCATCTTGCGATTGGTATGAACTGGCTATGAGGGCAACAAACTGACCGGCTATTGTGGTGAAGCAAGCTGCTGAAAATCATACCCGGTGGGTTCCTGGAAGATTCGAAGATCAAACTCCGGGGCCACGGCGTATAGGTGATCAAAGATATCGGCCTGAATACTTTCGTAGGCCCCCCACTCTTTGTTAGAGCTGAAGCAGTAGATCTCAATCGGAATGCCGCGCCCCCCGGTGTCAAGCTGGCGGACGAGAAGAGTCATCTTCTGATTGATGTCCGGGTGGGTCTTGAGATACCCCTCGATGTAGGCGCGAAAGGTCCCGACGTTGGTGAGACGTCTGCCGTTAACCCGGTTATTGAGACGGGCCTCGTCGATCTTCGAATTGGACTGCTCGATTTCCTCTTCTTTGGTGTCGAGGTATGCGGAGATGTGTTCGATCTCCCGGAATCTTTCGAGCATCTTCTCGTCGCAAAGTCGGATGGAATTGGTATCGATCAGGAAACTGCGCTTGATTCGTCGTCCGTTGCTTTCTGACATTCCTTGCCAGTTTTTGAACGAATCGCTGATCAGAGCATAGGTGGGGATGGTCGTGACCGTTCTATCCCAGTTTCGCACCTTAACGGTGGTGAGACCGATAAGCTCCACGTTTCCATCGGCCTGATAGCTTGGCATTTCCAGCCAGTCGCCCCGCGAAAGCATCCGGTTGGAGGCAAGCTGAATTCCGGCGATAAAGCCGAGGATTACATCTTTAAAAACCAGCATCAGCACGGATGCGAAGACTCCAAGACCACCGAGAAGAACGAGCGGTGATTTGCCAAGAATCACGGCGAGGGAAAGGATGATTGCGACAAGAGCGGCCAGCAGCTTGGCGACCTGTGCGAAAGTGGTGAGGTTGATTTTTCTTCCTGCAGGAGTTCTCGAATAGATTACCTGCAGCGCATTGACCATCGAATCAAAAACGAAGTAACAGGAGACAAGAATGTAGAGTGAAGAAGCCGTTCGCAGGATCTTTCCGAGGTAGGGTGCCGATTCGAAGAGACCCGGTGCGACTAGAAAGATGAAGCCGCCGGGGAGTAGATGAGTGAGCCATCTAAAAACTCCGTGACCCATTAGCTCATTGTCCCAGGTGGTGCCGCTTTTACCGACAAAATACTTAACCCAGCGCAGAACGAGGGGCCGAAAAACGAGGTAGATGGTGGCAGACACCGCCAGCATTCCGAGGAACAGAATGAGCGCCGCAACGAAATGGTTCAGAGAATCAGGGACCCAATTCTGCTCGTCGATCCATGCAGAAAGATTCTGAGCAAGATTCGACATTCTGGAATCGATCGCCTCCGCTTGGTTCGCAATAATTTGTGGGGCTGGCTCTAGTGTGTCCGAATCTTCAGGCATAGTTGGGAAAAGTGAGAAACCGTTTCGTTATCTTAGTGCCAATACTGCGGTGCCGACTTGTTTTGCTACTGCCGTACTAGAAACAAGGATCCTGTCTGATTGACTCACAGAATCAAAAAAATCTGACCCGTTTCAAGTATTTTGACGGCTAGAAATTTCCTAATCAAGTCGACCTCTGGAGACCTCTGTTAGGCCGGACTAAAGGGGAAACCTCTAACCACAAACTTAGCTTTCCGTGCCTCCGTGCCAAGAATTTATTTTACTGCTTGGGATTTTCTTTTGGGCAGGGGGGCTTGAGGGGGTCGGAGAGGGGAGAAAGGGGGCACACCCGGCCACTTCCAGGGAAGGGGCGACCTTGAATATCTCGGGCGGGATCGATCTTGGATCTTGCTTAGATTTTTAATCGTCAGTTATAGCAGCGGAAGATGCAATTTTTTCGGGCGTCTCTTCACCTTTCATACAAATTTGATACAGACCAAGACTCGAGTTAGTCGCGAGAGGATCGAAGCAGTTCAATCCGGTCAAACCAAACAGGGCCTCCCAACGCCGTTGGAGCGATCCCGGTCAAGGTTAAGTCCCCGAAATCTTTCCACAAATCCTGAGTAATGACGGTCCACTCTGTCGGAAGTTTTTTCGATACCAGAGTTGCCTGCCATTCGGTGGTATTTTTCCCGCTGTAATATCGTCGCTCCGGACTGTCTGGAGGTGGCCAGGATCCCTTGTGGGCCAACTCAACAAGAACACCATTCGCCCGGGGTGCTTTCCATGCGAGCCGAAGGTAACGATATTCTCCGGGCTCCGGATTTTCCCGAATTCGGAAGTTCCAACCGTCAATCCTCGACGAATACTTCTGGGGCGGGGTGACGAGTAGCGATGACGTCCCACTGTATTTATGATCGGATACAACCGCAGCCGTGCCTCCGCCTTCCTTGAGCAAATTTGCGAATCCCAGACTGTCATCGAATAACATCCTGCGGGTTGGCGGTTGTCGGAGCCACGCGATCACATCGGCTACCTCGGATGGCTTCAAGGTGGCTGCCAATGACTCCGGCATGAGAGATATGGGCAACGATTTTAGCGATTTGATATTTTTCCGAAGGACATTCAATTGTAATCCGGCGGGCAGGCTGAGCGTCAGGCTCCCCGCCGACTCGTTGGCGAGGATCCCGATCAATACTCGACCGTCGTTTGTCTCGACCGTGTATGTTTCATGACCAGCTACGATGTTGTCGCTCGGTGCAAGGATGTCATGCACAATGGTTTCCTCCGCGCGCCGAAACTCCGATGTCAAATCCGGCCCGACGCTGAATCCAAGGCCATGCGCCTTGTGGCAGGTGGCACAGTGTCGACTGAAAACCGCTTTGCCGGACTCCGTATTGCGTTCGGATTCGAGTGCTGTAATAAACTTTTTCATGGTCGCGGAATCGACTGGTTTTAGTTTTGCAAAAAGATCTCTTACGCGTTTGACAAACTCGCCCTGTTGTTCGAGCAATGCCGATCGCTGCATTGCATTTAGGGCGGTTGGAGAGATATAATTTCGCTCCATCGCGTTTACCACAGAGGGTAGATTGTGGGTTCTTGCGAAAGCAGCCTCGAGGATTGCGAGTCGCACCGCCGGTGTGGCTGAAGGATAAGCTCTTAGCAAGTTGTCGACGATCACAACATCGTGCTCTGATGCCAAGCCGCGAACAGCAGCAAGGCGTCGTTCGACTGGCAGTTGGACGTTTGCAACTTCGCTCAGCGCCTTGGTCAAGCGCGCCTTTCGTTCGGGGGCTGACTCGAGGTTGAGCACCTGCGTCAGCTTGATCGCTGCGATCTTCGCTTCGCCATCGCCAGTTGTGGCAAGTCGTTTCAGAGCATCCTGAGCAGGCTTGTTGAGTGCAAGGGCAGTCGTGGATTTGAAAGGTTCAAGAAGTCCTTCCAGACATTCACTTTGGAGGCTTTGATCCGACAAAGTAGCGATGTGCAAAATCGCAACTGACAACTCGTCGTGGTCTCGCCGGTTCGCAACCGCACTGCAAAGCCGTTTCACGAGGTCGCGGGCTTGGCCGAGTTGATCTGGAGTTGACAAAAGGGCTCCGAGCATCTTGCCGCCACGGTTGCCGAGCGAGCTGAGTATCGCTCCGTCAAGCCAGGTTTCTTTGCCATGTTTTTTTGCCAAGTCAGCCAATGCCTGTAGGGCGCGTGAGTCGTCGGTCTCGCCTAGTGAAAGGGCGAGTTGCAACCGGACGATTTCCGAATCGTCCCCAGTCAAGTGGAGGGCCGCGCCGAGAAGCGATTCCCGTTCGTCGAATCGGTTTTCGGCAAGGCGCAAGGCATGCCGTCGCACCCCGGGTGAGCCGTGACCAAGTGCTGTCTCGAGCTGTTTGTCATCGAGTCGGTCGATTCCTTCGAGAGTGTAGAGTGAGCCGATTGCAGCAGCTGAATGACCTTTTGCCCGGGAGTTTCTCGCTAGAATAGCAACGGCCTTCTCGTCGATCTCGTCGGGGCTTTCGAGGAGAAGGCGCCTGGCGGTTTGTCGTCGCCAGAAACGCGGATTGGCGGTTTCTTTCGCCAGTTCAGTATTGTTCAAATTACCCATGTCAGCAGATAACGATTTCTGCATATCGTCATGGACGAGTTTCCAGATCCGGCCGTGATCTTTGCCGTCATCCAGGCCATATTGCTGCTGCAGGTAGCGGGGAATGGCGGAATAGTCTTCGATGATTTCCCGATAAAAGTCGGCGATCCAAACACCGCCCGCTGGGCCGATGGAAAGATGAATCGGATGAAACCAGATGTCACTAGAAGCGAGGAATTCCGAATGCTCCTCTCCCGGCAAGCGCCGGATGTTGAGAAACATGCCGTCGCGCTGCAGATTGGCTCGGTGGACAAAATTTTGCGCGGGAGCGCAGGCAAGGATCTGCCCGGCCAACCCGGGTAGTGCCGAGTCTTGGTAGACCAGCGGAGAACAGGCTGAGGTAAAATAGCCATTAGGATCCGATTCCGCGGCCCCATAGTGATCGCGATAATACTTGCTGAATCCGGGGTCGGCTGCGCGCTTGTTCCGCCAAGGGTGCGCTTTGCTGGCAGGAAAAGTGCGGTTATAGTTGGCAGCATTGCGACGCGATGCGGAGATTGCGGCATCGGGATTACGCGACAAGTATCGCCAGGGCAGGGGAGCCACCTGAATGCCAGGAGTGTTGGTGGAGATGACTAAACGGTCCCCATCCGGGGTGAAGGTGAATCCGTAGGTTCCAGTATGACCACTGACGGGCTCGATCGCCGAACCATCCGGTTTGATCCGAAATCCGGTAACCGGAATATCAACCGGCGCAGGCAAGTTCGGCCCGGTGATGCGTCCGCCTTGCCCCCCGTCCACATAAATCCAGTTGTCCGGTCCCCACTGGGGCGAATTGATACGCCTCTCGATGATGCCGGTTTTAAATCCCGTATAGAGTTTCTCGCGGATCTCCGCCTTGCCATCGCCATCGCGATCAGCCAGATAAAGAATATCAGGAGCACACGCCACGATGACTCCCCCGCGGGCTGGACAAATCCCCATGCAGGCAGGAAGTTCATCTGCCCAGATTTCTGCGCGGTCCATCAAGCCGTCTCCGTCGGTGTCGATCAAGCGCTTGACCGTTCCGACCTGTTCTTTTTCCGCGCGCCGCACCGCTTTGTCATTGGCTGGGATCCGACGGACGATCCGGTCGAGTTTTCCGGTCTTGTTTAGCTCCTCGATGTCGTACTGGCCCTCGCGATTATAGCCGTGCAGTTCCGTTACAAACAAACTGCCGTGCTCATCCCAGCACAGACCTGATGGCTGGTGGATCAACGGTTCGGCGGCAACCAGTTCCAGTCGGAACCCGCCAGGTAACTGGACGAGTTTGGCGCTCTCCGCTGCCGGCAGCGGCTTGGGTGCATCAGTTGGCTTGGTGATTTTTCCGTGTCCAATATTTGAGAGGGCAGCAGCAAAACCAACTATTATGGGAAAGAACTGATTCATGGTGAATCTAGATTCCCATGACAACTGCGATCATTCAAGTCTTCACGTTTGGATTGCGACGACGCGCGGTGGCGCACACTGAAAATCAAATCTTGCGTAATCTATCGGAGCACGTGGGATCATTGCTCGGGAGTTGCTTTTCTAACCCCGGTGTCCCTCGTCGCCTTGAGCGCCACGATTTTACGCGTCGCGGTCGGTCTGTAGAGAATTCTACGAGCAATCTAATTGTTCGACTGATACTCGCTCCGTTCCCGATAGGGAAACCGCTGTTCTATTCCGAGGAAGTCAGTGCGAAACCCGATTTTTCCAGCGTGCACTTCGATCCAAAGAATGGAGAAATCGACGCCTCCTTCGTGGCGCTCGCCAAGTAAGACACCGGCAAGTTCACTTCTAGGCAGGGCAACGTTTCCGCCGAGCTCAGCGTCTGGTGAGACGAGCTTCCCGGTCGTGGATCTTCGTTGTTCGGCAGCGCGAGCAGAAGATTATGGGAAGGCTCTGCGGAATTCGAGAAGCGCCTCTTCGAGCTAAGCTTCGTATGGATGACGCGCAGGAGTCCTTGGCCCTTGTTCGGCGAGTCCGGTCCTGCTACAAGGGGGGAGTGAAAGTCGTGATCCTCTCTATCCTGATGTCGCTGCTTGTTGGGATAACCGCTACTGCTGACGAAAAGCCCCCCCTCAAGCGCTACCTCTACATGACCTCGCCGGATGGTGCGCAGCAAGAGGGTCGCTCTGGCACTGGCATTCTCGTGTTCGATATCGATAACGAGCACCAGTTCGTCAAGCGCATTGACATGCCCGTTTTCAAGGAGACGCTGCGCGGGTTCACCGGTTGCACGGCCACGGGCAAGCTTTACTACTCGACCCATCAAGGCACGCTCGGTTGCTTCGATCCCGAGACGGAGAAAGTCGTATGGGAATCGAGATTCAAGATGGGCTGCGACCGTTCGTGCATCACACCCGACGGAAAACGTCTCTACGTGCCGACCGGATGGTGGTTCAGGTCCGAGGATAGCGGGTTCATCGTTGTCGACGCCAGCAACGGCAAGAAGATCGATCAGATCAAGGTCGGCAAGCAGGCGCACAACAGTATCGCCAGCCTCGATGGCCAATTCGTTTATCTTGGCACGCAGACCAAGCTGACGCAATTCCGTGCCGAGGATGGTCACCCGGTGCAGGAGATCACGCCGGTCGGCGAATCCGGCGTGTTCCCGTTTTGTGTTGATCGCAAGAACCGTTGGGCTTTTGTCTGCCTGGGTAAGCACGTTGGAGTCGATGTTGTCGACCTCGAGGCCGGAGAGATCAGCAGCCGCTTGTTCGCCACCGATCCGAAGAGCGGTGAGAAAATCAAGCATCGTACGCACGGGGTCGGTATGACGCCCGACGAAACAGAACTGTGGGTGAGCGACCAGGATGGCAAGAAGCTCTTCATCTTCGATATTACCATGCGCCCACCGGAGGCGAAGGGTTACGTCGACTTGAGTATGGGGGGGCATGGATGGGTGACCTTCAGCCTCGATGGCAAGTATGCCTACTCGCACACGCCCGATGTGTTCGACGTGAAGACGAAGAAGAAGGTCGCCTCCTTAAAAGCTCCTGATGGCAAAAAATTCGCTAGCTCGAAGTTCATCGAGGTGCAGATGCGTGGCGGCAAGGTCGAACGGATCGGCAACGAGTTTGGCCTCGGACGCGGCGCGCGGTGAGCGCTCGTTCTAATCCTCGAATTTGACCTCGCTCTGCCGGTGGTCGGTGGCTCCATCTAGCTGGAGTTCACGCCCAGGCATGCCGCCTTCATCCGGTTCAGCCTTCGGCAGCTCGCTACCCCAGATCGCCATGATCCAGATCTTGTCCAAACGCCATTTCCGGGTGGGGAGTGGCTACCGCTACGGGGTTTTATGACAAATCGAGGGATTTGAGAGGAAGGCGAGGGGGAGTGAAAACCCTATTCTGCGGGGATTTGGAGAATGGTGGGGGGAGTTGGGGCTTTTGAGAGCAATCGTCACGCGATCACCTCTGATACTGATGACACCTATGGGGCCCGCAATCCCGGACAAGCATGGGGGGGTTGTTTTGATGGGCGCTTCAAGACCGGGTTTGGCGCCGCAGTTGACACGCCCAAGCAACTGGAATGAAAGCTGGTTGGGTCATTGGCAGAGTTGATGGCGTCAGCCCGGCTTCAACTGATCTGAACAGAATAGATGGTCAGGGGAGGGTAGTTCAAGTGGTCTGATTCGGTCGAATGCGATGCGGGGGCGGCGGAGCGAATTACCTTTATTCATGACATACAAACTGCGAAGTGCTCGTAGATATCGAATCTGGATCCATGAAGAGAATCTCTAATCGCGCCCGTTTCGTTCGTTTTCTTGTTTCAACCTTCGTGGTGTTACTGGGGCTTCCCGGCCTGCACGCGGAAGACAACTGGGCTCAGTTCCGAGGTCCCACTGGGCGCGGGCATTCGACGGCGGAGGATGTTCCGATCACGTGGAACGGGAATTCGGTGGCCTGGAAGAGAACGCTCAAGGGGGAGGGACAGTCGTCCCCGGTGAACTGGGGCGACCGACTCTTCCTCACCAGTGCTTCGGAAGATGGCAAGGAACGCTACGTGTTCTGTTTAGATCGAAAGGACGGCAAGATTCTCTGGGAGAAAATGGTTACGTGTGCGGTTCCGGAGCATCCGCACAAGATGAACAGCTACGCCACTCCCACTTGTGCCACGGACGGCGAGCGGGTCGTGGTCTTCTTTGGTCCGGGTGGACTGCACTGCTTTGACCTCGAGGGGAAAAAGAGCTGGTCGCGGGACGTCGGTGCGTTTCCTGGTCCCTGGGGCGTGGCGGCTTCTCCGATCATTCTCGGAAACCTCGTGATTCAGAATTGCGACGCGGAGGGGGCTTCTTCACTCATCGCTCTCGACATCAATACGGGCGAGCCGGTCTGGCAGACGAATCGCGAAGCGAAACCTCGCGGAGGTTGGAGCACGCCGATCGTGATCGAGGATGGCGGCCGCAAGGAGCTGGTCTTGAATGGGGAGCTGGGAGTGCGCGGCTACGATCCGAAGACGGGAAAGGAGTTGTGGTTCTGCAAGGGCTTCAACGGACGGGGGTCGCCGGTTCCGGACTTCGCTAACGGCCTCCTTCACGTTGTGAGCGGGAAGCCGGGCGACACTTATGCCGTCAAACCGGGAGGGAAGGGCGACGTCACAACGTCACACATGGCTTGGCACACAAAACGGCGCGCTGGACGGGATCTGCCATCGCCGGTGGTGGTCGACGGCTACCTGTTCGTCGTTTCGATGTCCGGCACCGCAACCTGTTACGATGCCAAGACCGGTAAGGTGCACTGGGAAGAGAAGCTCGGCGTGAAGGGGGAGTTTGCTTCCGCGCCGTTGGTCGTAAAAGGGCATGTCCTCATCCAGAATGTATACGGAGGTGGGACCCTTGTGATCAAGCCGGCTAAGAAGCTGGAGATCGTGTCCAACAACTCCGTAGGCGCGGAGGTGTCGGAGATCTTTCGCGCCACCCTAGCCCCAATCAAGGGACAGATCTTCGCGCGTTCGCTATCGACCCTCTATTGCATCGGGAAGTGAGGCTGTGCCGTCAATCGTTGCCTCTGTCATGAGGAGTTCGGTTTTTCTGTTCTGTTCCTGAACCTGTGGTCGTCTGCCCTCGAGTGCCCGTGGAACTTTCTATGACCGGTGAAACCTAGAGCAGCCTCAGTCGCTCCAAGGGTGAGCGGAGTGCCGGGTTTGACGCTTATGCCGAAGGGTTTTTTGAAGTTGAATTTCTTGAGTATTTTACTTCCAGTGACTTGTGCGGGGAGGTCGAGGGGAGAGTTTTCCGTCTGACAGGCTCGCTAGCCGGTCGAGGGATCGATTTTTTGGAGCTTAGCGGTGCTGAGGCGGGCCACCGTGTATGGAGAGGAAGACAACCGTTTTATCCTTCTCGGGCGGTCCAGCTTCCGCCGCGGCGGCTTTCCAGCGGAAGAGTTGCGGTAGCGTCAATCTGCGAAGTCCCATTCCGCCCACTCGGAGGAAGCTGCGTCGGTTTTGCGAGTTGCCTTCGGAGAAGGAAGCTCATGGATTGAGGGGCGTCCTTTCTATCGCGCCGCTGTCTCGGTTGCTACTTTCTTTGGAGGGGGAAAAGAGTGCAGCAACTTGCGGTCTTCGGCTCGCCACACGCGCAGGATGCCGTCCTCGCCGCCGCCGACGATGATCCGGCCATCGGGTGAGGAAGCCACGGTGTAGATAAAGCCTTCGTTTTCGCCCAAATTTTGCCCCGCGGCCTTCACGATCTTGTCGCCGCCGCCGGTGAGGAGTGTGTTGCCGGTTCCGAGAAACTCAATCGAAGTGACTTCCTTTCTGAATCCACCCTCTGACTTTGTTTGCTTGCCGGCTTCCGCACTCCACAGCTTCGTCAGCTTGTCCGCGCCGGCTGACGCGATCGTCTGGCCGTCGGCACTCCACGCCACGTCAAGAACGTGATTGGTGTGACCTTCCAACTTATGAAGGAGCGCTCCGGTATCGAGGCGATGGAGTTTTACGAGACGATCGGTGGAGGCCGTGGCGAGGTGCGAACCATCCGGTGAAAAGGCCAAGCCGGTGATGGTGTCATCGTGCGGCTTGGTGATCTCATTCTGCAGGACACCATCACGCACGTTCCAAAGCTTGAGTTCTCCGCGTCGGGAAGGGATTCCACTTCCAGTGGCGAGCACTCCGCCACGTGGATGGAAGGCGAGGGCGAGGACTCGGCCGGGGAAGGGATCGGCGCTGGTGCCGTCACCAATCTGGCGCGTCTTATGCCATGAAGCCGGCGCGAGGCGAGCGAGGGATTTATCCGCGAAGGCGGCGATGAGATCTCCGTTAGGGGTGAACCCAGCCCTCGAGGTGTCGCGTCCGCGTTGCAAGGTGTCGAGTGGTTGGAGCGTCGCAAGTGACCAAAGCCGCACCCCCATCTTTTCTGTTCCGGCGGCGAGAGTGGTGCCGTCAGCCGAGATGGCAAGGCTACGCACTGCACCCGATCCAATTGTCTTCGCACTTTCCTCGTGGTTCTTTACGGACTCCTCTGCAGTAGCGAGTTGGCCATCGATCTCCGTGGAGGCAGCCTGTGCCGCGAGAAGGCGCTCGGCGGCCTTGGTTCCGTCGCGCACCGCGAGCTCGCGATTGCGGTGTGCACCGGTGTGCTTGCGCTGGGCAGTGGTGAGTTCGCCCTCGGCCTTTTGGAGGGCTTCGGTGGCTTTCTTGGCGCGTCCCTGGGCCGCTCCGAGTTGTGATTTGTCTGTCGCACTCTCGATTTGAGCGACTTCGTTCCGCGCCATGTCGGCTTCCTTCCGGAGCTTGGGGAGCAGCGCTTCCTTAGCATCGAATTCCTTCAAGGCGGTATTCAGAGCCTCAGCCTGCTTCTTGGTTTGTTCGCGGAGTTCGGTCCACCGTTTGTCGCCTGCTTCGACTTGCTTGCGGCGTAGGTCTGCGACGCGCTTGGCGACGTCGCGGCGCCGGGTTGTGGCTGCACGGAGGATCTCGAACTCGTGATCTCCGCTTAATTCGCCAAGTTTGGTTCCCTTTGTGGCGTCCCAAATTCGCACGATGCCATCCGCCCCGGCCGTGGCGATGCAATTTGCTCCAGCATGCGCGATGAGGGAGGTGACGGGGGAACCATGGTTGAACTGGCGGAGTTCCTTTCCGCCAAGGTCCCAGAGACGAACGGTGCCGTCTTCGCTGGCCGAGAGAAGTTGCGTGCCCCCTGGGTTGAAGGGGAGGAGGGATGTGATCTTTTGTTCGTGCCCTTTCAATTCAAGCGGAGGGGTTGGTTCGGCATCGGCGGCTTGTTCGAAGGCGGCGACAGGAATGATGCGAATCACGCCATCTGCGCCTCCCACAGCCAGCTTCTGCCCATCCTCAAACAGTGCGAGGGAAGTTGACTCAGGAAGGGACTTGATCTGTTTCCAGTTCTTTGGGTCGGTCACGCTGCTGCGGAGGAGAACCTTGTCATCGGAGATCGAGTAGAGGGTGGAGCTGTCCGAGGAGAAGACCGCCGCGCGAATCGCGGCCGCGTGTTTCCCCCCCGTCTTGATTGCGGCTGCTTGACCGAGCGAGTGCAGGATGAGGCTTCCCTTGCTGTCGCCGGTCGCAGTCCATTCGCCATTGGGGCTGAGAGCGAGGGCGGTGAGAGCTTCCGGGAGGGTGTTCCCGACCCGGGCAGGGAGGTCTCCGCTCCGGGACCAAATCTTCACGGTCCGGAACCCTCCTGAAGCGAGGAGGCCGTCACGGTTGAAAGCGAGGGAGTGGACGTTGTCGTGGTGCGCGGCCTGCGTTCCCAGTTCGGGATCGACCAACTCGGCTTCGAGAGCGCCGCGATGCAGATCATAGAGTTGGATGCGGTTGCCACGTCCCGCCGCGACAAAGCGTCCGTCGTCCGTAATGGCGGCAGCGTAGATGGTGTTGACGTCTTGCAGATCTACCCATTTGCTTGGTCCGGACAGGACAGCAGCGGAGGTTCCCACTCCACCTTGTGTGATCCAAAGTTTCAAGAGGGCCAGTTGCTCTGGATTGAGATCGACGGCCTTGGTCTTGTTTTTGACCGGCGGCATTGGGTCGTCTTCGAGGTGTGCGGAATAGGTGAAAACGAGGCTCTCCTGCGGCTTGCCGGGAATGAGTGCGGGGCCGCTGTCACCGCCGGTGATCATGGCCTGCGGTGATTCGAGATTAAGGTCGGCTTTGGCCTTTTTCTCGTTGTGACAGGCGAAGCAGTTCTTCTTAAGAAAGGGGACGATCTCTTTCGTGAAGTCGACCGGGGTGTTGCGCTGTAGCTCGGCTACGGGAAGTGGGCTCACCTGCGCGTGGGCCAGTCCGGCCAGAACAAGGGCTGCTAAAAAGTGACGCTTCATTTTCCTTCCTCTTTGGGTGGTAGGTTGGTGACGCGCACCGTGATGGGCAGCGAGTAAGAGGAGATTTTCACATCGCGTTCCTTGGCGCGCTGGGCCGCGGTTTTGGCTCGTCCCTCGGCTGCTTTCTTCTCGTTGTCGGCGCGCTTGGTTTTTTCCTCGGCGTCCTTGGCGGCCCGCTCGGTGGTCTGCAAAGTGGCGCGGGTCGCGGTGACGATCGCTTCGAGTTCGGGCTTGGCTTGGGCGCTGGCGCTTTGGAGGTTTTGTTCCACTTTCTTCAAGGCCTGCTGGGCGGGTTCGACGGCGGCCCGTGCTTCCTTCGCTTGTTTATCCAGTTGGTCTTTGAGTTGCGAGAGGCGCTTACGATCCGCCTCGGCGCGATCCGCGGCACCGGGGTTGTTGCGATATTTGACGATGCCATCGCCCCGCAACACGAATTGCCAGAGGCCGGGTTCCACCGGAAATTGGTCGGTCTTGGTGAAGGTGATGGTGAGGACTCCTTCCGAGTCCTTTTCCTTGATCTTGAGCTGGGGTGAATTTTTCCGAAACAACGAACCCTCGGGCTGAATCACGAAGTCGCCCTTCACTCCGGTTTTCTTGAGGAGCTTGATAGGGAATTCGAGTTTGCCGTTGAGCGGGACCTCCCAGTCAACTTGTTCGGGGCGCTGCACGACGATGGGGGCCTTCTCAGTGGCGCAGACCGAGAGTGGAAGGCGGGTCGCAAGGTGCGGGCGGATGCGCTCATTCTCGTAGTTGGCAACCGTCCATGAAGTCGTCCCGGCCCGTGCTTCGCGAACCTTGTCACTAGCCTTGCCGCGTATCGTGATGAAGCCGTTCCAGTTCGGTGCGTCTTCCGCGCAACTCAGAATGAGTGTGGCGCTGTCCTGATTTTCAGGGATCAGTATCGGGGGGCAGGTGACTCCGCCCGGGAAGCCCTCGGCGCTGAGAGCGATTTCCCCGCGGAATCCATTCCGTCGGATCGCCAAGACCTGAAAGGCGGCGGTCCCTCCTTGCCGGAGAAGGGTAGACACTGGTTGAAGCAACTTCGATTCGCGATGGGGCTTCCAAGCGGTGGCGACGAGTTCGAAGTCAGGGTGTTGTTCCCAAATCACGAGACGATAGAGGCTGGCGGGACCGCCCGGGCCGGTCTGATTCATGATCGTGATGCGATAGGTGCCATCTTCCGGCGGCGAGAAGAGCAGGGAGGGATCGAGGGTTGGAAGTGGAAAGTGACGCCCACCCGGGTTGCCGCCATCGTCGCTCGACTGCACTTCGCTAAACTGTTCGTGGCCTTTCTCATCGACCTTGATCCGTTCGACAATGAGAAGTGGATCGCTGGCGTTTCCGAGGCGCTCGGCGAGACAGTCGATCCATAGTGGTGCACCTTTCTTCGCTTCGAGGCGGAAGCGGTCGGTGTCGCCGGAGCGAGCGAAACTTCCCTGGATCTCGGCAGGGAGGGGGATGGGCTGGTCCTCGGTGGATTCGGTTTCGGCGACAACGGGAGCTGCCGCAAAGCCGATTCGAATCGGGTTCGAGGACGTGCCATTTTTTTCGAGCCGGTAGTCGAATCCGGCAAGAAGAGCTTCGCGGACGAGAAACGAGGGGTCGGCGGGTTGAGATTCGGTTGGGAGTTGTATTTCGACTTCCAGCGACTCCAATTCGTGAGGTCCGAGGCGCTGTCCTTCGCCCTTGCTTCCTCCGGGGAGATTGCGGCCGTAAATCTTGAACTTGGACGTCGTGCCTGGAGTGCCGGCCGGGGGGACGATGAAGTCGATGTGCGGGGCGTCGTTGATGAGGAGTCGATAGTAAAACTCATCGCCACCACCGAAGGTGAAATCATAGACGCGGAGGAGGTAGACTCCGTCCGTCGGAGCCGTGAAGTCGAGCAGAGGGTCCCGGCCGAGGGTGTCGCGGTCGCTGAGGAGTTCCCGGCCCGCTGCGTCATGGATTGCGAGGGTGGCGTCCATGCGGGAGTCGATACGCTCGGCCCAGCATTGGATCAGGAGACGTTGTCCGTGCTTCGCTTCGAAGCGGAAGTAGTCGATGGAGTCGCTCTCGGCGCGGCCATTTAAGACCACTCCCACTGGCAGCGTCAAGGCATCGGAGGCCTTCTTGTTGGTGCCGGGTTCTGAGAGTTCTTCAAGGCGTCCCACGACGAAGGGCCGGGGGCCACTGAGGCCAAGGCGTGTCTTGACATGCACTTCATACTGACCGGGTGGAACGTCATTCGCGACGGTGAGGCGGAAGCGGAAGGGGTCGGGGTGCGCGGGCTGAAATTCGCTGGCGGGAACGATGACTTGCTCTGCACTCAGGCCGGAATGCGAAAAGAGGAGTCCGCTGGTCCCGTCGAGTTCGGAGCCTGCGATGGAGAGGTCGATGGTTGTGCCGGCCTTGGCTCCAACGGGGTGGATGGAGCGAAGGTGAGGGGAGGGAAGTTGTGCTGACGCCAGACTCGTCGCCACGGCTGCGATTAGGAACTTCCAGATGATTGAGACAGTCGTCGTCATGTGCGTCGGGTGATGGACCCTGAGGAGGGTCGTTGTACCCTAGTGGTTAAAGAGGAACTCCTTGGTGTTGAGGAGGGCCCAGATGATGTCTTCGAAAGCGGCGCGATTCACTTGCTCGGGAGATGGCTTGGGCGCGGTGGTTTGCGCTTGAGTGTGCTTGCGCAGGAGAAACTCCCGGGCGGTGGAGAGCTCTTCCGGAGTCGGTGGACGGGAGAAGGCGTGGCGGTAGAGTTCCGCGACGCGGTCGTCGTCGCTGAGTTCCTTGTCGCTGAGGAGCATCGCGGCGCGGGCCTGATCGGAGGCGAGCTTGTTCCGAATGTTCTTGGAGTTCACGAGGTGCAGGGCTTGCGCGAGGTTCACATCGGAAGTGCGCTCGCACTCACAGGAACTGTTCATGTCAGGACGGCCGAAGACGGACAGGAAGTAGGAGTCGCGGTTGAAGCGATCGTCTGGAAGTTGCACTGCACTCACGCCCTGCGGTTGGCCGGTAAACTTATCCTGGGAGTTCGTGACGAGATTGATGCCGTCGAGGAGGACCTCGGCCGGAAGGCGTCGCGGGTAGAAGCGCGAGTAGTTCTGACGGTCGTCCCGGTTGTATTTGTTCGGAATGGAGCTGAGTTGATAGGTACGGCTGTTACAGATCAAGCGAACCAAGTCCTTGAGGTCGTGTCCGTTTGTCACGAAGTGCTTGGTGAGGTCGTCGAGGAGGGCCGGATGAGTGGCGGGATTCGTGACGCGCAAGTCGTCTTCGGGATCAACGAGGCCGCGACCGAAGAAGTGCTTCCAGTAACGGTTCACCAGCATGCGCGCGAAGAATGGATTCTCGGGTGCCACCAGCCAGTTTGCGAGGGGTTGGCGAGGGTCCTGGTGGGTGGCGAGGTCGAGGGCGTCGCCTCCGAGCGGGGTCGGCTTTAGGCTGAGCCCGGTGCGGGGATTCTGGGCGGTGGCGTTCCCGCGTTTGTGGAAGACGAGTTCCTCGCCCGGTTGCTCGCCGGGTTTACGACCGATCGTGGAGAAGAAGGCTTCGAAGCCGTAGTAGTCGTTTTGGCTCCACTTTTCGTAAGGATGGTGATGGCACTGCGCGCACTGCATGCGAATTCCGAGGAAAACCTGTGCGACATCCTGCATCTGTTCCTTGCTCTCCCTTACTGAACGATACCAGGCCACCGCCGGTGAGGTGCCCACTTCCCCGGTGGCGGTGATGAGTTCACGCACCACCTCGTCGTAGGGACGGTTTTCGTTGAGTGAGGAGCGGATCCAGGAATGAAAGGCGTAGGTTCCACGCTTCTGGTTGTCGTCCTTGCGCTTGTTGCGCAGGATGGCGGACCATTTCCCGGCGAAGTAGTCGGCGTAGGCCGGACTGGCGAGGAGAGTTTCAATGAGTTTGGCCCGCTTGGCGGGGTCGGGGTCGGCGAGAAAGAGATCGGATTCGGCGAGGGTCGGGAGACGGCCCGCGATATCGAGGGTCACGCGCCGCATGAAAGTGGCGTCATCAGAGAGGTCGGAGGGAGGGAGGCCGAGGGTCTTCAACTTGGCAAGGATGCGTTCATCAATGGAGTTAGTAGGCGCTGGAAAGTTGTCGGTGGGGGCTCCGAGGGGAATGGTAGCACGGAAGACGTCGACGTGTTCTTGGAAGCGGATCATGATGGAAGTGCTGCCGGTGCGGTCCTTCATGGAGACTAGTCCGTTCTCGTCAACTGCTGCCATTTCGTCGTCTTTCGACTCATACTGCACACTCCGGGTGATGTCGCGGGTGCTGCCGTCGCTGAAGTGTGCGGTGACCCGCAGTTGTTGGCGGGCTTCGGAACGCGTGAGGCATTCCTGCGGGGAAACCGCAATGCGTGTCACGCTGGGAGCGTTCTTGGGGGAGTAGGGGAGGCCTTGTTGGATCCAGCGCACGATGAGTTTGTAGGCGTCGCTGTCCCGTTCCAGTCGGGAACCACCCTGGTGGGGGAGTTCACCGCTAGCCTTGAGGAGAAGAAGGCTGTGCTCGGGAGCGGCCCGAAAGATACGGCGCCCGCGGGCTTCCTTAACGAGGTATTCGAAGTCTTCGGCCGGCTCGTATCCGAGGAGGGAGAGACGAAAGCCGTTCTGGCCATCGGCCTTGCCGTGGCATCCGCCGCTGTTGCAGTCGAAGCGGGTTAGGATCGGAACGACGTCGTTGGGGAAGCTGATGGGGATACTCTTGCCGAAGCGTTGTACCGTGAAGGTGAGGGGAGAACTGGTGGCTTCGTCAGTGGTGGCGGTGACCGTTGCGGTGCCATTGCCGCGAACTCGCACGAATCCGCTCGGGTCGATGTCGATGACGCCCTCTGGGTTGACTCCGAATTTCGCGGAATGAGTCACATCGCGGGCTGCCCCAGTGGCTGATGTCGCGGTCAGGACGAGTTGGTGCGTGGCGTGCGGACCGATGAGGTTGATTGGCTCGGCCTTGCTCCAGGTCAGGGTAAGCGCAGGATTTGGCGCGGATTCGGCGGGAGCCTCCTCCTGTTGGGCAGGAGCGGTCGAGCTGGCGGCGATGAGACCGCAGGATAAAATGGTGAGGATTTTCATGTGGCGTTTACCCGACAAGTTCAGGGAGGGGCGCAAACTGGTTTTCGATGAGGTAACGGGGCCGTCCGGTGAGGTCGTCGATGGTGGTGCGTCGGGCGTCGATTCCGAGGTTGTGATAAAGAGTGGAAAAGACTTCCTGGAACTCAACGGGACGTTCAGCCGCTTCCCCGCCGTCGCGCGTGGTGGCGCCGATGACTTGTCCGTTGTTCATGCCGCCTCCGCCTACCAGGGCGCACGACACTTTCGGCCAGTGATCGCGCCCGCCTTGGGGGTTGATTTTTGGGGTGCGTCCAAACTCGCCCCACACGATGACCGTGACATCTTTGTCCATCCCGCGATCGACGAGATCCTGCATCAGGGCGCTGACGCCTTGGTCGAGGAGTGGAAAATCTTCGCGGGCCCGCTTGAAGTTGCCGCCGTGCCAATCCCAGCGGCTGAAGCCGAGCGTGACGCAGCGGGCTCCGGCTTCGATGAGACGGCGTGCCATAAGAAACTGATCGAGTCGTTTCCAGGGTCCGTCTGCGGTGAGTTTTTCGGTTCCTTTGCCGTATCGCTCCACTGTTTTGGGATCTTCCTTACTCAGATCGAAGGCATCGGCGAGGCGGCTGGAAGTGAGAACGCCGAAGGCCTGTTCGGTGAAGGCATCCATCCCTTCCATCGCGCCGGATGAATCGATGTCACGGCGGAAGCGGTCGAAGCTGCCCAGGAGTGCCTTGCGGTCCTGTAGGCGTTCAAGACTGATCCCGTCGAGCACCATGTCGTCTTTCCCGGCGCCCCGGAAGGGTTCGAAAGCGGCGTGCGAGGGGCCGAGGAAACCGGGTTTGCCGGGGTCGCCCCACTCGTCGTGACCGCATTTCGGAGAGAGACCTAGAAAGGGCGGAACCGAGGGATGGACCTGGCCCTGGAGTTTTGAAACCACGCTGCCGATGCTGGGCCAGCCTCCGGGAGGTTGCGGGCCACGCGGGGTCCGGCCGGTCAGGCACTGAATGGCGTCGTGTCCACCGTGCGCGCCCACCATCGAGCGGATGACCGAAAATTTGTCCATCATCTTGGCGAGTTGTGGGAAGAGTTCGCAGATCTCGATGCCATCGACATTGGTGGCGATTGGTTTGAACTCTCCGCGAATTTCGGAAGGGGCATCCATCTTGAGATCGAACATGTCCTGGTGCGGAGGACCGCCCGCCAAGAAGATGTTGATGAGCGCCTTGTGAGGGCGGGCCTTGCCTCCGTTTTGTGCTTCGGCCTGAAGGAGATGCGGGAGCATGGCTCCTGCGAGCCCGAGGGATCCGATTCTGAGAAACCCGCGGCGCGTGTGGCCGTCGCAGAAGGCTTCTCCGTTACTTGATGAGATAGTGAGCATGGGTCCGACAAAGATGGATTTGTACACTACTTGGAAAGGAGGTGAATTCCTTTCATATCACTAAAGATCTCTAGCCCGGATCGATCACCGATTCGAATTCGCCTTGGCTTTGGGCCTCAAATCTAGCGCTTCCCTCCCACCAAAGGTTGGGTGGTGCGAAAGTAAGCAAAGAAATCACGGATCTGCTGATTGCTCATCCCACTTAGCAAGCCCTGTGGCATCAGGGAGCTTTCGATGGCATTGATCTTGGCAATACCCTCCCGTTTCAGAGAAATCGATTGCCCATCCATGCCACGAATCACCATGACCGCATTGTCCTCGTCTGCTTTAAAGCCCATGATCACGCGACCATCCTTCATCGTTACCACGTAGTTCTCATACCCCTCCCGGATCTCCGCATTTGGATTAACAATGTTTAATAGCATGTTCCCGGTGTCCTTGCGCTGGTAGCCGGTGAGATCCGGACCGATGCTACCGCCGTCTGCAAACAACTTGTGGCAGGCTGCGCATTTGTTCATGAATAACGGTTTCCCGTCGTAGGGATTGCTCTTACCTTCCTCAAGAATCGCATGGATGCGGTCGATCTCCTTCTGAAAATGCTCGGGCGTTGGAGCACGCAGTTCGCCCCACACTTTGTCGACCTTTGCCTGCAAGGCGGCATCTTTATGGAGCCTGATTTGCGCCACCTGTTCACCAGGGAATGACTCTTTGTCAATCTGCCCCGCGGTTACCGCCTCCACCAATTGCCACGACCAGTTGGCCCGGGTTGCGAGCAGGGTGCGTGCGACTTCTTGGGTCGCCCCATCAAAACCCTTATAGCGATTGATCACTTCGCTGCCGATTTTTTCATCCCGATACGATTGCAAGGAGGTGAGCGCGGCATGGCGCACAGTCGCTTGCTCGTCGTCGAGAACGGACAACATGACTGGCACACTGCGGGGCACATCAATCTCGCCAAACAGAGAAATAAGGGTGACGCGGCGGGTAAGTGAACCTTCTTTATTTGCGGGGATTTTCAGCGCCTCATCAATCGCTTTCTTCTCCCCATTGCGAACCCTCAGTGTCAGCGACGCTCCACCTGCGCCATCGATAGCCTTGATCAAACGCGGTGGCAGACCGGTCAGTGCGCGGCCCTTGTAGGCCTGTTCGAAGCCCTCCATCAGACGCTTCTTGCTCCCGGTATCCGGTGACAATTCCAGTAGGCGGGCGCAACGTTCCATATCAATGCGCTTTCCGTTGGCGGCAAACCGTCGCATCAATCGCCAGAGGATGTGAGCCTTTACAAGTTGGCGGTCCCAGAGGGTAGAGTCCTCAAAGAGATCGACCACCGCGTCGGCGTCGGACGAGCATTTGGACTCGATTGCCCACCAGATTTGCAGCGGTAGATACCGATCTTTTACGTCCTCGTCATGCCTCAGGAGTTCGGCGACGATCGGGAGCGCCGCCGCTGTCGGAAGGCGCTTTGCAGAAGCCGCCAACTGGCTTCTCACCTCAACATGGGATTCGCCCTTGGCCAGCGACGCCAATTTTTCGGCGGTAGTGCGGGATACTGTATGGTTGTCTGCTAACAAACGCACTGTCCACGTGCGCACATATGGATCTACGTGATCGAGAGCTTGCACCGCCAAGTCTTCCTCAAATCCACCACTCAAATTCAGCGCCCAAAGATACTCGAGCGCCTCCTGTCCATCAGCTTTGAGAAGAGCCACCTTTAATCCACCGATCGCGGTGGCATCCCTGCGGTCACCAATGAGCCTGCGCGCCTGTTCACGGTACCAGCGGTTAGGATTCTTCAACAACTCGATCAGTTCCGATGTCGATTTCTCACGAAGATCGAACGGGGATGTCGTCTGGTGCCCCTCGGCCGCCCGAACGCGGTAGATCCGACCATTCTCCTTGTCGATCTTGCCCTCGTGATTCCGGTAGTGGTTTACCTGGGCGTCATACCAGTCGGCGATGTAGATTGCCCCGTCCGGCCCGTGCTTGATGTCGACAGGGCGAAACCATGGATCTCCGCCTTTCTCGATCGCGGCTGCGACATCTTTCGTTCTAAATGTCGCTCCATCCACAGTGCGCTCGGCTACCGGTAAATAACGGTTCATTGGGTCGATGCCGATGAGCTTGCCGTGGTATTTTTGCGGCAACGAGCCCCCTTCGTAGACGATGAAGTTGTGGGTAAACCTCGCCACATTCGGGTGGGGCATCTGGGGGAAATAGCCGAATGCGTATGGATTGGAAAGCGAGCCGTGTTTGCCAAAAGTTTTCTGTAGATAGGCACCTTGGGCGTAGTGGAACCCGCGGGTATTGCCGCCGTTGTGCCCGGAGAAGACGCGCCCCTTCTCATCGATCTCACAGCCGAAGGCATTCCCGCCTCCCTCGGCGTAGGTTTCAAAAACACGCCGCTCTGGATGGTAGCGCCAGATCTGCTGACCCTGGGTGTGGATGGGTTCTGCACCATCATCCTCACCAACGATGACGATGTCCGCAGAAACGGTTGAACCTTGCGCCCCGTAAAGCCAGCCGTCCGGTCCCCAGCGCAGTGAATTCGAAATCGAATGCGAGTCCTCCAACCAGAATCCCTTGAGATGCACGATAGGGTCGCCGTCCGGGACATCGTCGCCATCTTTATCCGGATAGAACATCAGATACGGCGGATTCATCACCCACACACCACCGCTCCCGTGTGCAAGCGATGTGGCCATGTTTAATCCGTCGAGGAAGGTCTTGGTTTTGTCGTAAGTGCCATCCCCGTCGGTATCCTCGTGGATCGTAATCTTATCTTCCCCTCGAAAAGGTGATCCCGGTGAATGCGGAGGAGGCGGCGGGACCTTGTCATAAACATTCCGCCACACGCTATCTCGGCTCACAATCTTGAGTCCGGCGGGGTGGGGATACTGGCGGTATTGAACCACCCACATCCGGCCACGTGCATCAAAATTCAAAAACAAGGGCTGTTCGATGAGCGGATCAGCAAGCACCAAATCGATCACCAAACCATCACCCGGCATCAGTGCTTTGACAGCTTCCTCCGGTGGCAACGCGCCCGGCGCCCACGAGACAGATTTGCCAGATTCCTGTCTCGCCGCTTCCGGATTTGAGAGCCCCCGCAAATCGAATTCAGGAACTTCCTCTTCAGCCGATGCCGGTCCGGCAACGAACACGGTGAGAGCGGCGAGACAGGCCCTGGACGGAATTCTGATAAAATTAGGGTTCTTCATAATGGTCTATTGCTACTGGGGAGGGGGCATCATGGCTAGAATAAATAACGATCACCGTGTAGGAAAGGTTTCATCCCGTTTGGCAGCGATGACATTCCAATCTTTCACGGGACCAAAAAAAAATTGAACAAGATTCATCGTATTTCACGATCAAACAAAGGAATGAACCGCGTATTCTTTC
>JAPKDJ010000080.1 GCA_026421245.1 Akkermansiaceae bacterium
GGCGATTATCGTTCCGGAGGATGAAGAAGATATTCCCAAAGCGAGGATTGTTCCTGAAGACGAGGATATTCCCCGGGCCATCCCGGTCGAAGAGTAATTGGGATTGAGATAGGTGTAAATTTATAGATTCTCTTTTCCGTGCTCAGAATTTTACCGGAACCCCCGATATGGAAAGCCGTCTTGGGGTTCGATTTCGACGACACTCTAGTCTTAAAAGACGGATCAACGGCACTCGATCTGCGATTCTTTGACTGCTTGCAGTGGGTTCGATCGACATACGGAGCAGCCTGGGGAATTGCGACAGGGCGGTCGCTCTACCAGTTGGTGGAAGGATTTAACGAGTCGGATTTTCCTTTTCTGCCCGATTTTGTGATCGCACGGGAGAGAGAGATTTATTTTCCTGGTCAGTTCGGACGCTGGGTCCCTCATGATGAGTGGAACAAAAAGTGCGAGCGTGATCACCACAAGCTTTTCCGGAAATCCAAAAGAGCTTTGGCCAAAGTTCGGAAATATGTTGAAGCAAAGACTTCCGCCAGTTGGGTGTCAGAAGACCAAGCTGCTGCTGAAATCGTGGCGACCTCCAATCGGGAAATGGATGAAATTCAGAGTTTCATCGAGAATTTATCGAAGCACTCCGACCTCACTTTTGAGCGTAACTCGATCTATTTGCGATTCAGTCACCGGGAATATAACAAGGGGAGTGGATTGGTTGAGGCGGCGGATCGATGGGGGATTGGTTCGGATCGTATTCTGGCGGTTGGAGACAACTTTAATGATCTTAGTATGCTGCAGCCCGAAATCTGTGATGCCTGCGGATGTCCCTCGAATGCGGTTAGAGAAGTTCGGGACTATGTCAGCAATCGGGGGGGGAAAGTCGCCGATAGCCCTGGAAGCGTGGGCGTGATGGAGGTGATGGGCCATTACTTTGACCAATGAATGGTGAGTTACTGGCCTTTGCCCTAGTAATGGTGATCGGTCAATTTAGTCCGGGACCGGATATGTTATTGCTGACCCGGACTTCGCTTTCCGAGGGTTTGAAGGCTGGTTGGACAATGGTAACCGGTATTGTGACGGGGCTGGCTGTCCATGCCACTTTGGCGATCGGGGGGATGGCGGTTTTGGTTGCAAAAGGAGGACCGGTGGCGAAGGCGATGTCCTGGATCGCGGCGATTTATCTTCTTTGGCTGGCCTTTGGCCTTTTGACCAAGCCGGACGGTGAGGGAGACGTGGCCCCTACCAAACGGAGTCCCTATTTGCGGGGACTCTTTTGCAATCTTCTTAATCCTAAGGTCCTTGTTTTCTTCGCAAGTGTGGTGGCCCCTTTTTTGTCAGGAGAGCATCCGGGATGGTGGCCTCTTGCTCTGTGGTTTATGATCGTAGCCGAAGGACTCGTTTTTTGGTGTCTCTGGGTGTGGCTCCTGCAAAGGAAACGAATAAGGAAAGCATACCAGAGAGCGAGCCGGCCACTCGATATCCTTTTCGCGATCGCTCTGGCCTGCCTCGCTCTGGCCCTGATGATCCGATGAATTCATGCCCGAAATGTTTGAGGAGCTCATTCGGGGCAGTCTCCTTCGCCTCGAATCGGTTTAAACGTAATCGCTCCCTGCCCTCAATTTTTTCCGCAACTCTGCGATGAAATTATGAACGGTGCGCGATGTCGGGTTCGCATGGTATCCCCAGACCTCAGCGGGGAGTCGGTCCCGACTGACGATTTCACTCCGGCAGAACAGAAGTAATCTGAGAATACCGTATTCCTTGGCGTCGAAGGTAAAGCAATCTCGATCAAACGCGGGCTACTCCGCAAGTGAGAAGCATGGGGCAAGAGTCACCAGGAACAATCCAAGTGTCGCGACTTTTAAGTGTTTACTGGGTAGCATTCATGTGTGGACTTCAGGAGGGCCAAGGTGGATTCTTAAAATCGATCCCGTCAATGCCCGGATTGATGACGGTAATCTTTCCCCTCGCCATGGCTTGATCTCCGCGCTACTTCCTCGCTCGTGTCAGATGAACACCAGATCAAGCTCGAATACGAGAGCGCCCGGTTTTTGCAATCCCTCTTTGGTCACGACGAGAAGGAGTTGCGTTATCTCGAGGGAAAAGCGCGGGTGCACATTGTGACCCGCGACGGATGGTTGGTGGCTCGTGGTCCCAAGGATGGATGCGATATGGTTCAGGAGGTGTTTTCCGATCTTGAAGAAGCTCGCCGAAATGGCGGGGAGCTGACTTCCCGCAATTTTCGGACATCTGTTGATCAGGCAATCCAAGGCGGGGAAGGGGTTTCGGCTTTGGCGAAGATTCAGTTGGTAGGTGCGAGGGGTCGAAAGTCGGTGGTGGCACGGAGTCCTCATCAATTGGAGTATTTGAATGCCATGGCGAAAAATGAAGTGGTCTTTGGATTAGGGCCAGCGGGGACAGGAAAGACGTATTTGGCGGTGGCGATGGCTTTGGACCTCCTTCGGAAGAAAGAGATTTCCAGGATTATTTTGACCCGTCCGGCAGTGGAAGCCGGAGAGGCCTTGGGATTTTTGCCAGGGGACATGCGTGATAAGGTCGCTCCGTATTTACGCCCGTTATATGACGCCATTGACGATATGTTGGGGTTCGATGAAGGAGCGAAACGGCTGGAGGATGGAACGATCGAGATTGCACCGCTGGCCTACATGCGGGGAAGAACTCTTTCGCGTTCTTTCGTGATCCTTGATGAGGCGCAGAATACGACGCGAGAGCAGATGTTCATGGCTTTGACGAGACTGGGAGAGGGCTCGCGCTGTGTGATTACGGGGGATTCGTCCCAGATTGATCTGAAAGAACAGGGGGTTTCAGGGCTTCTCGAAGCTGAAAAGGCGCTCAGAGGAGTCGAAGGGGTAGCGTTTAATCACTTCGACATAAGCGATGTTGTGCGTCACGCTGTTGTTGGAAAGATTATCTCAGCCTATGAGGAATTTCGTTCTGAATAACTGACCCATGAATATCATCATTGTTGGAGCTGGAGAGATTGGTCGACATCTTGCGATCGAGTTGTCGCGGCAGGAACATTTGGTTTCCGTGATTGAGAGCGACGCAACTGCGGCAGCGGAATTGCAGAACGAGATTGAGGGGAAAGTTGTGGTGGGCGATGGCTCCAGTGTGAATACACTGGCCGAAGCAAATATCGGAGAGTGCGAGTTGTTTCTGGCTCTGACGAGCGACAATTCGGTCAACCTGATGTGCGCCTCAATGGTGAAATCGATGGGAGTGGCGCGAGTCATTAGCCGGGTGCATCCAGGCTTACAGCGAGAGGAATGGTTGTTTGATTTTCGCGGGCATTTTGGGATTGATCATATTTTTAGCTCGGAGAGGCTGGCCGCAATTGAGTTAGCGAAGTTTATCCGCAATCCCGATTCCCTCGTAGTTGAAGAGATTGCACGGGGTCGTATTGAGCTGCAGCAGGTAAGGGTGAGTGTGAAAAGCGATGCTGTCGGGCAACCGTTGCAATCGCTGAAGTTTCCCGTGAATACGCGGGTGGCATTGGTGAGCAGGAATGGGGGGCATGAGGTTGCGAATGCCGACACAGTGCTAGAGGGAGGAGATATTGTGACCGTTTTTGGGGCTCCCCGAAAGCTGCGAACTTTGGTGGAAAGGCTTCAGAAAGAAGTGCATCTAAAGGAGGGGCCCCGGGTGGTAATTTTTGGTGGGGGAGAATATGGTTTTGCGCTCGCGCAAATGTTGGAGAGCTGGAACTGCCGAGTCAGGATTTTCGAGCGCGATCCCGACCTTGCCCAGGAGCTCACTGACCGGCTTTCAAATACAACTGTGATCAATGCCGACGCGACCTCGGTGGCCGAACTCGAAGAGGAGCAAGTTGGGGAGGCTGACTTCTTTGTCGCTACGAGCAGGAGCGACGAGGATAATGTCATGACCTGTTTGCAGGCTCATAGTTTGGGGGCCCAGAACTGTCTGACCTTGATTCACCGAGCGGACTATGCGAAGGCGATCAGTGCTTCTGGTCGACACTTCGGGGTGGTGGCGGCCGTGAGTCCAAGGGAGGCCTCACGCAAGGAGATTTCCCGCTATGTGACGACGGAAAATTATCACGTGGTTAGGAAGCTGGGGGATGGAATAGTTCTTCAAACCCACATTTCAAAAGGTTCAAAGGCGGATGGTAAAACCGTTGGAGAACTCAAGTGGCCCGAAGGTTGCGTTTTGGTAGGCCTCCTCAAGGGACTCCAGGCGATTGTTCCTGGGGCTGACGACGTGCTGTCAGTGGGGGACCAGGTGTTTGCTATGGTGACGAATAAGGCCGAGAGGAAGTTCCTGAAGCTGGTCCACTGAGCATTTTTTCGATCAGAGTTTCTCTGAGACACCGAGGGCGAGCCGGGCTGCGACGCAGATCTCGATGATGTCTTCCGCTTTGTATTCGGTTTTGGCATCAGAGGCCCAGACTGTGCCTGGCCAGGCGGGATCATCAGGAGAACGGGCCACGAGGTGAATGTGCATTTGACGCACGATGTTTCCGATGCAGCCGACGTTGAGTTTCTCTGGTTTGAAGTGATCACTCATGAACTCAGAGACTTGGCGAATGAGGGAAACGACTTCGGCAAATTTATCGGCGGAGAGTTGGTGAAGGTCCTCAATTCCCTCTTCCACTTCTGGGACGATCATGATCCAAGGGAAGGAGGCATTGTTCTTAAGTAAGATCTGACAGCAACCTGTCTTCCCAATGAAGTGGGTTCCTTTTTCAAGACGAGAGTTAAGAGCGAAGGGCATGGGAATCAAAAGGGGGTGGGAGAATGGAAGGTGAGGCGATTTCCTGATTTGGGATGGTCGAACGATAGTTCAGTGGCATGGAGTTTCATTTTCCCGGGATCCAAGCCATTTCCGTAGAGCGGGTCGTCTACAATGGGGATGCCAAGTCCTTTTTCGTGAGCGGAATGGACCCGAAGTTGGTGGGTGCGCCCGGTGATGGGATGGAAAAGGATACGGGTGTGCCCGTTTTCAATGCCGATCTTTTTCCAGTGTGTGGTTCCAATCTTACCATGGACGTCGTCGTAAATCTGCTTGGGGCGGTTTTCGACATCGAGACGAAAGGGAAGAGTGATGGTTCCTTCTTCACCAGATAATTCTCCATCCAGGAGAGCGAGGTAGAGTTTATCGGTTTTTCGATCCTGGAACTGACGCGAAAGGTTGCGATGGGCTTCTTTGGTTAGGGCGAGGACGAGAAGGCCGGAGGTGTCCATATCGAGGCGATGGACCGCTGGTTGCTCGATGCATCCCGGAATGGTGGTGCGGATTCGATGAGCGACTGAGTCGATCTTTTCAGGCCCCCGGCCAGGAACGGAAAGGAAACCGCTGAGTTTATCGACGACGACAATATCCTCGTCCTGGTGGATGATAGTCACTTGGCGGGAACTTTGAGGATAGCCTCAATCATTTGCTGTGTTTCCTCGATGTTGTGCTGGGGGTGGGGCGGCATGGGCTGTTGCCCCCAAACACCAACACCTCCCTTGATGATTTTCTCAGCGAGTTTCTCAATGGCCTTGGGATCCTTGGCGTATTTTTGGGCGACATCCCGGTAAGTGGGACCAATCGATTTTTGAGTCGTGCTATGGCACGCCAGACACGTTGTTCCGGAAATGAGTTTGGTGCCCGGGTGGTCGGTCGGGAGGCCTTTCATCCGAGGGTCGGAGGCAGAGACTTGAATGGCTTGCGGAGTTGCTGAATAGGTGACGCGCTTGAGCTTGCCATCCTTGCCATCGTACCAGGCCGATCCGTATTCTAGGATGAAAAGTTCGCCCTTAGGTCCGAGTGCCATGTCACCGGGGTGGACAAAGCGGTACTTTCCAAGCCACGGCTCGTTCCATTCGATGTTCCCCTTGGGATCGAGTTTGATGGCGCTGATTCGTGTGGTCGTCCAATCGTAAACGATGAGGCAGCCGTCCAGAGCCTTGGGAAGTCCTTCCCCCTTGGTTGGAAATTGATCGGCGTAGAAAACGGGCCCGGCGCAGGCCGAAGCACGCGGGTAGTGCCAAAAAGCGGGTTGGGCCGGCGGAAGCTCAGTCAGCCCGGTATTGTTGGGAGAGCTGTTGATGGGGTTGGCGGGATCGAATTTCGGACCGGTCTTTTTGCTGACAAAATCGTAATTGGAATAGGGTTTGTTATCACCGCTGAAATAGGGCCAGCCGAAGTTACCGGCTTTGCGGGCCTGATTGACTTCATCGTAGCCACGCGGTCCCCGGTCCGAATCTTTCCCAGCATCAGGTCCAACTTTTCCCCAATAGAGATAGTTGGTCTTTTGATCGATCGAGATACGGTAGGGGTTTCGGCATCCCATCACATAGATTTCAGGTCGAGTTTTGGCTGTGCCTTTTAGGAAGAGGTTGCCTTCCGGGATAGTGTAACGACCTTTGGGATTAGGTTTGATCCGAAGAATTTTTCCGCGGAGGTCGTTGGTGTTTGCGGCGGACCGTTGGGCGTCGAACCACTTGCGATTAGGCCCCTCATCGATGGGAGCTGAGCCATTGGATTTGAAGGGGCAGGTATTGTCACCGGTCGATAGAAAGAGACAACCGTCAGGGCCAAAGGCGAGGGAGCCGCCCTCGTGGCAGGTTGCGTTTCCACGGTCATGAGGAACCTCCAGAAGGGCCTGCTCCCCATGGAGTTTCTTCCCGTCGAAGGTGAATCGGGAGAGCCGGTGAAGGGGATTATCTTTGACGGAGTAGTAGAGGTAGAGCCATTGGTTATCGCCGAACTTTGGGTCGAGAGCGATTCCTAGAAGCCCGCATTCCCGTGCGAATTCACCTTTGCGGACTTCGACGGGGATGGTGTGGATGAGCTTGGTTTCACTTGTCGAGGGATTGACGATCTTGACGGCGCCGGTGCGTTCGATGACGAAGACGTATCCTTTTGGAGTCACGGCGATCTCCATGGCATCGACAAAACCTCCGGCAACGGTGTCGACACGGAAATGCTCGTCCGCAGGGAGGCGCATTTCCCCCCAGGAGACCAGAGGAACTAGAAAAATAAAACTCAACAGGCTTCTCATGCGATGAGCGTGCCGTGATAGTGTGGGGAGGGCAAGCCTCCGACGGTCTTCAGGAAAGGGGAAAGAAATCTGGCTCCAAACTTCAATCCCCATAGCCTTGCAGTCATGAGATCATACTTGGGTTTGTTTCTTTTACTTCTCTTGACGGGATCAGCATCGGCTGAGCTTCTAGAGGAGATCGAGACTGGAAACCTGGCGTCATTTCAGCATGCGGGTTCATTATCGGAAGTGGTTTGCCACCCTGACGGTGTTCACGTCTTAAGTTCCTCGCGAGATCAATGCGTTCGTCTTTGGTCGATTCAGTCCGGTCAACTCGTTCGAAGATTTACAGCTCCCTACTGTGGCGACATGTGGGGTATCCGCTTCATCAAGGAAGGGAAGGAATTCTTGGCAGCAAGCGGGTCGGGGAAAGTATACCGATTTGAAGTAGCAACCGGGACTGTTCTGAGTAATTACAAACAGTCTGGAACTGCCTATCGCATCGCGGTGCACCCGGATGGGAAGCACTTTGTAGGAACCGATAGTAAGAATAATGCGACTCTTTGGGAGATTGAGACGGGGAGATCGGTCAGGAATTTTGTGGGGCACACGGATGATATTTACACCGCCATCATCGTGAACGACGGCAAGACCCTCATCACCGGATCCGACGATGCCACCGTAAGGCAATGGAATCTGGAATCGGGAGAATGTCTCAAGACCTTGAAGAACAAGCCCACTTTTGGAAGTGTCTTCACCCTCGCTCTTTCGCCTGATAAGGCGCGCTTTGCGATGGTGAGTGGTGATAATTATGTTCGTGTCTTTGACTCAGGAACGCTCAAGGAGCTCTGGAAAACCAAGTTGAAGCAGGAAGGAGAAGTCATCTGCTGGTCTCCGGACGGGTCCATGGTGGCCTCAACCTCGGACGACAGCCATCTCTATCTCCTGAACACGGATGATGGTGAAATCATTCGGAAAATTAAAACGCCCCGCAGTTCGCATACGCCAATCACTTTTACCAATGACGGGAAGACGTTGATTTCGGGAGGGGACTACGTGTTACACCTTCACAAGGTTGAGACGGGTGAGCGGGTGGAGCCCGGAATGGGATTTTCGAAGAAATACAACAGTTACGATCATATCGCCGTAGCACCGGGTGGATCCCGGATCTACCTTGCGGACGGATCGTCTTTGGAAATACGTGACAGGACTGATCCCTCCCTCAACAAAAAACTTACCGATTCACGGGAAGTGAGCGCGATGGCTTTGTCAAAGGATGGGAAGTTCATCGCGACCGGAGGTTCCCGGGGTACGATTACCGTGCGGGATACGGTGAGATTTGAAGTCGTGGGAACCATGTCCACCAAGGCCAGCGTCAACGCATTGGCATTCCTCGCTGATGGCGTTCGCTTGATCAGCGGAGGGGATGACAAACAGGCTGTTCTTTGGGCAATTCAATCTGGAAAAAGGATCCGTGAATTTAAGGGGCACACGGAGGATATTCTTAGCCTCATCATTTCCCCGGATGGGCGGCAAATGGTGACTACGGCCCGAGATCTGTCGGTGCGCCTCTGGTCGGTATTGGATGGGGAGGAACAGGCTTTATACCTTCTCGATGGCCAGCGTCCCAATTCAGTGGCTTACCTGGACGGTGGGCGATCTTTGGTCGTGGCGATGAACGAAAAAGAGGTCTGGGGGAGAATCCTACCTCGTATTGTGAGCAAGGTAGAAATGGAGATTAAGGATGTGCGTGCTTTCGTGAAAAAACTTGGTGATGAACATTTTGAGGTTCGCGAAAAGGCCCTGCTAGAGCTGGGTGGATATGGGAAGCAAGTGATACCCTTGTTAAAGGAGATGAAGTCTGAAGATCCTGAGATCAGAACAAGAATTCAAGGCCTTCCGGACTTTATTCGGGGGGTGATGGCCAAGACGGGCCTCAAAGAAATTCACGAGTTGGAAGACGACCTGGCACTGGTTGCCACTGATCCGCTTGGCGAGTTCTGGGCTGGGGCGCTGGGGACCGGGGGTGCCTCTCGTTTGATTGTTGGTGAAACGATTCCTGAGAGATCAACTGTTCGAGTTCTTTCAACGGTCAGTCAAGACCATGGGTGCTTGCAGATTTCTTTCTCTCCGGACGGGAATTATATCGGAACCGTTAATTCCGATGGGACCTATTCTTTGTTCAAGATGAATCGCGCACCGTGATTACCCGCGCTCAAGGGTGTCGATCGGAGTGGAGGTTCGGTAGAAGTCGATCAAGCCATCTACGTTGAGAAGAGGGCGGGAGGTCTTGTCGGATTCAGGTGAGAGGGAGTTCAAGGCATTCGGCGACAGGGGGCGAGCGATGGTTCCGCAAGCTGATAACACGGGTGAGGCCTGCGGTGAGGAGTTCGAGGTGGAAGTGCGTGTTTCCTTCGTGGCCATATTTGCGCGGTAAAACCTCACCTTGTTCGATGAGGGGGGCCGCCCCGGCCAGAGGACCTTCGGGGAGGGGCTTGCAAAGTTCCTCCTGAATATCGGGTCGTTGGGAAATTTTTTGCCGGGGGATACCAGAGCATCTGTAGTCCAAAACTGAGGGGCTAGAGAACCGTCGACCGTAAGGGGGCTTTCTCTATGGTAAAAGATTCACCTTCTGCTCTAATGGTCGGGATGAAGAAAATGTTATTTTTTGCCTCGACTCTTATCGGAATGGCCTCCGCCGCTACCACGGTTTACGTCGGCACCGGAGCTGATGGAATTTATACTCTCCAATTGGACGAGAAGACGGGAGCTCTAACTAATCGTCAGCACGTCGTAAAAGGCCAGGGAATGGGATTTCAGGAGGTGAATAAGGACGGTGATCTTATCTTCTCCACCTACAAGGCTGAGGGAATCGGTGCTGTCGCTGCTTATGCCATTGATGACGGTAAGCTATCTGAGGTTTCAGTGCAGACCTATGATGGGCGCGGGCTCTGTCATGTCAGTATCGATGCCAAAGAAAAGGTGCTTTTTGGGGCGGATTACGGAGGAGGAAAAGTGGTCTCGTTTCCGTTGGATGGTGGGAAGATTGGAAAGTTGGCCTCATTGATGCAGCACAAGGGAGCCAGCGTGAACGAGCAACGTCAAAAGGGGCCCCACGCGCACTCAATTTATGCCGGCCCAGACAATAAATTCGCCTACGCTCCCGATCTTGGAATCGATCAAGTGAAGTTTTATGCCTTTGGTGGCTTGGGAGAGTTGATCGACAAAGGGGGATTCAAAGCGAGCCCGGGATCCGGCCCACGTCACATGAAGTTTGGGAAAGACGGATCTCACGCCTATGTTCTCAATGAGCTGACTCTCACTGTAACCGCTTACACTCGTCGCAAGGATTTGGGGACCCTCACTCCCCAAAAGACGATCAGTGTCTTTCCGAGAGGAGCGAAAATGGAAAAAATGAGTTGTTCGGAGATTCGAGTCTCGAGTGATGGAAAATTTATTTACACCGCTAACCGCGATTTGACCGATCAAGGACGGGACTCACTCACTGTTTTCTCCGTAGTTGATGATGGCAATCTCAAGCATGTCGAAACGACTCTTGCCGCGGTCTGGATTCCCCGAAATATCAATCTTTCTCCGTCGGGTGATTGGCTTTTGGTTGCCGGGCAGAATTCAAATGAAGTGACGAGCCACCGGATTGACAGGAAAACAGGAAAGCTCACCTTCAGCGGTCAGAAGGCCGAAGTTCCTAAAGCAATGTGCATTAACTTCGACCGATAGAGTCGAAGGGGAAGCCCCCCTTTTTGGTCCAAGAAAAGAGAGCCGTGCAATTGCATACTCTCTTGTGAACTTTGGAGCCGGACAAAAGGGACGGTGCCACTTGACGGGGTGATTGCCTTTGCCCGGCTTTCGCTTGCTTGACGTTCTTTTCTGGATCCGTCGCCGCCAACGCGCTGGGTTTCGCTTTTCCCTTCAGGCATGCCGTGGGTGCGGAACTAGCCGATGGTTTAATCGGGCCTCCTTGCCTTTAAGATGTAGGTTCACGAGAGAGCTTTTCCTGTTCGATTTCCAGCGGTCGGTCGGTTTTATAACAGGTTTGATATCTGCGTCTTTCCGACCATGTGCCAGCGAAGTTCCAACAATCAGAGGATGGCGTGAGGCTTGAGCGGATTTTAATCAGGCTCGGAAGCTGACGGTGGGAGGAAAGAGGAATTCCTGCGCTACGACGGTACATGGATACCCGGTGACTTTCGAAAAAGCCACCGGGTATCGCCCTGCCTTGCCTTAGAAAAGGTGGTATTAGGGATAAATTTTACTGAGGCACGAAGATCTCGGATCCCCGGGCAAGCATCATTACTTTCGGCAGGTTCCAACCGTTCAGAGCATTAAGCTGCTCTGTGCTGGTACCATGCTTGCTGGCAAACGCATCGAAGGTCGTCTCATCGGTGAGGATAATTGAAGCGACAGAAGAGACAGCAGCCGGCCTCTTCTCCTGAACCACCGGAGGGGTGGGGGGAGTAGAAATGGCAACTTTATCGTATTTCTTCACCATAGCCTCGGTCTTACTTATGGGAACCGAGTCTGTTGGTATTTTTGCAAGGGGGGGTGCAGTTGAAGTCTTTTTGGGAGCCGGCTTTTTAGCAGTTTTCTGAATCACGGGCTTTTGGGCCTCTTTGATTATGGTTACCGGCATATTGATCTTCATTTCAGCTGCTATAGCGGAAGTGCCAGTGACTTGAAGGGTCTGGCCTGGTGCGAAAAAGTCGGTGCTCACGGTGGGATTGAGAGCGCGAAGCTTTGAAACAGTGATGCTATGACGACGGGCAATAGAATAGAAAGTGTCTCCCTTGTTTACGACGTAGCCGCTGGTCCTCTCAGCCGGAGAGGACAATTTGGCCGTTTCGACGATCGTGGCGTTGGCAGTTCTTGAAACGATGAGCGTTTTTCCAATTCCCAGTTTGGTGGGGTCAGAAATCTTGTTCCACTTCATGATGTCACTGGTCGAAACGCTATGGCGGCGTGCGATCGAGTGGACGGTGTCACCGGTTTTGACGATGTAGGAGCCACGGATTGGCCTATTGAGCTGGTTACGAAGATCGGCGAGTTCTTTTTGAATTTCGACGAGCTGCTTTCCCTTAAGTAAAATCTGGGAGCGCAGGTCTGAATCGGTTTGCCCCAGGGTCGAGAGAGAAAGCGCCGCAAAAAGGGTCGAAGTAAGAGAGATGACTTTCATAACGGGCTAGATAATACGGTTGATTGCAAAGAATGGTCAACTTTATTTTTAATATTTGTTAACAAAACATTAAAAATTCTAAAAAGTATGTTGGATTGTTGGTCCGTTCCGAGAAAGTAATAAATGTGAAACATTTACAAATTTGGCCTAAGAGACATCGCGGGATGAACGTTCTTGCACTACTAATCACCTAAATGGCGGAAGGGAATGAGGATATGGTCACCAGCAGGGAAGACTTCGTAAAACAGGCACTCGTTGACTTTGAGTCGCCTCTGATAGGTTACGCTACGACTTTTTTACACGATGCAGAACGCGCTCGTGATGTGGTTCAGGATACCTTCATTCGTCTTTATCAGCAGGATATCGATAAGGTTAGTGGTGGTCTGAAGGCCTGGCTTTTCACGGTGTGTCGGAACCGGGCCCTCGATGTGATACGCAAGGAGAAGAGGATCGTAGGTCTGGAGGACGAACAAATGGCGCGTGTTCCCTCCAGTCGGAGAACTCCCTCGGAGCGGGCTGATCTTCAGGAGCGCGTTTCCCAGGTGCACGAGGCTCTGGCCCGCTTATCCGAGAACCAGCGTGAGGTCATTCTTTTGAAATTCGAACAAGGCCTTAGCTACGAGGAGATCAGTGAAGTCACTGGGCTGAGCTCCGGAAATGTGGGCTTTCTTTTACACACCGGGCTGAAAAGACTTCGAACATTTTTACCGGACGATCTTGTCCAAAATCTCACCCCCCAAACTGCTTAACGTTATGAAAATGACTCCCGATGATCCCATTTTGACGGCATACGCTCTTGGTGAACTTCATGAGTCGGATTCCGCTGTGGTCGATTCGGCTCTTGCTTCAGACAAGGCGCTCGCCAAAGAATTCGTGGCCCTCAATTCTCTGGCGGGATTTTTGACGGAGATTCTGCGCGGAGACGAACTTTCGCTTGGAGAAGACCGCCGCGCGGAAATTCTTAAGGCCGGGCAGCGTCCGGACAATGATGTCTTGGTGCTGGAGCACCGGAAGCACTCACGCCGTCAGTCCATAATAGTTGTCGCGGGAGTCGCGGCTGTGGTTGTGGCTGGTTTTGTCGGATTGTCGAAACTCGGAACCAATCATCCGGTTGCTCCTGGTGGTGGCGATGCCGCAAATCGCGGTGGCGGGGTGGTTTCTGCCGATCCTGTGATCGATAATCAGGTGGGAGGCGAGCTTCCTCCACCGATGAATCCAGAAGGAGGGCCATCGATGGTGCTTTCTCTTCACATTAAGCCGGTGGATCCATCGTTTGTGGAAAAATCTCTCAATAGAGATGGGAAGCTACCATCACCGGATCGTTTCAAGGTCGAAAGGTGGGTCAATGCGAGCCAAGTTGTTTCAGAGCCCAAGATCACGGTTGGAGGGGTGGGAGTCTATTCAGAATTAGGACCTTGTCCCTGGAATATCAATTGTTCCCTTCTTCTTGTGAATTTAAGACCGATGGATGGAAAGAAAGTTTCGCTGGAAGCCAGGTTGAATTTTAATCCAGATCGAGTCGTTTTAGCGCGTCTATTGGGCTCAAGTAGTGGATTGGGAGCTGAGTCACCTCAGGTGGGAGTGTTAGACGCGGCCCGGACGTTTCTTTACGAGGTGGAGTTAAAAGACGGCGAAGAACAAGTGGGTTCCTTGGATTTAAAGACGGTTGATGACGGTGAAGGGTATCTCCCTCTTGCGGACGCCCCATTTGACGAAGAAACTGTTTCAACAGATTTTACAACGGCCCGAACTCTTGCGGAATTTGCAATGTGGGGTGCCTCGGATGCACGTGACGATGAAACCCTTCAAGCCCTATCGAAAACAGCCCGGAGTCTTTTGGCAAAGGTCACTAATGAGCAAACTCGCTATGCGCTTGATATGATCCTACTGAGTGAGGAATCCTTGCGTAAGTGAGGAGGGGAGAATCACACCATCCCCAACTTCATTTTTCCTTCCTCTGAGATCATGTCCTGATTCCACGGTGGATCCCAAACGAGTTCGACACGTGCTTCATTGACTTCACTGAGTGACATGATTCGTGCCTGGGCATCGGCTGCGATGACTGGACCCATCCCACAGCCCGGGGCGGTCAGGGTCATCTTGACATCAATATCTGTTCCCTCGTCGACTTCGGAAAGAGAGCAATTGTAGACGAGGCCGAGATTGACAATGTCGACAGGAATTTCGGGGTCAAAAACCTGTTTCATTTGATGCCAGACCTGCTCCTCGAGAGTGGCATCGGCAAGGCGATTCGCTTCGGCCTGTTTTTCTTGTTTTTCGTCAGGATCAACTCCGAGGGCATCGGCGTCGCTGGAAGAGATCCGTGCCAGACCGGCCGAAGTAGCGACCGTGTAGGTTCCGCCGAGTGTTTGGGTGATGACCACCGGGGTGCCGATTGGCAAGGTGAGGGTGTCGCCAGAGGGGATCTGGATGGCGTCGACTTCGCGGGTAAGGCTGACTTCTTCGTGCATGATTTTGTTAGCAATAGGTTGGTTGAACGAGCGTAGTAGGCAACGGTTTATTTTACCTTTTGCGGTTTGATCTTTTTGGCAGCTTTAGTGGATGGGCCCCCTTCGCCCACTTTGTCAACCGGATGAGTGAAGAGATAGCGCCATACGGGCTCGTGCATGTAGGTGCCTTTTTCACTTTGGAACGAACGGCTGCCTGGTGTGACCGAACCATGAGCATGACCCGCATTTCCCTTCACGTCAAAGTCGGTGATGAGCCGCCGGGTGTTTCCGTAGGGAGCCTTAGTTTTATCAACATTGACGATGGGGCCGAACTGATGAAGGCCCAGCAACTCCCAGGAACGCTGGTAGTGGAACTCGTCCCAGCCCATATCTTCGACGTGGCTGAATCCAAAGAATCGGTTTTGGGGGGTGGTAGAGGGAAGTGCCTGCCAGGATTGGTATTGATCACGAGGTCCGCAGAATGCGACAACGCGTGCGACTTTGGTATGTTTGGCGAGTCGGGAGGCAGTGGTGGAACCGTGAGATGCTCCGGTGAGGATGACTTTTCCCCAGTCGAGATCACTTTTGTCCTTATTGAGAAATTGCTCCCATTTCCCGCCGGGATTGGTTTTGGCGAGGTGCTTTACTAGCATTAAAGCGCGTCCCTTGATACTATCGGGTTTGGCGATGGCGGTTTCATCGCTGTGGTCTTCGCCGGTAGCGGCTTCGAGGCGCATGTTTCCCCGGCAATGCTCTGAGACGGGGCGCTGTTGGCAACATTTACCGAACCATTGGCGTGCGTAGTGGACTTGAATGGCGTGAATTCCGTAGGAATTGATGCGATCCATGAGTTCCTGCTTGGGGGCCATGAGCCAGATGGCGAGGCGTCCTTTTGCCGGGATCCGGGTATCGACACTGGCGTTCTGAATGTCTTGTGGTTTGCCCTGTTTGTCTTCGAGGACGAAACCAATTTTCGGATAGGATTTCACCCGGGAGTCGATCTTGCTGGCGCGAATCTGGAACTTGTAATGCTGCCCTTCGGCAAAGAGAGGAAAGCCGAGGAGGAGAAAAAAAAGAGCGCGAATGGGCATGAGTCCAAAACGTGGAGCCGTTGTTAGATCTTGCATCGCTATTAAAAAACGGCCACTGGCGAACCAGCGACCGTTTTTGAAATGGGTTTGAATCCGTGAGGATCTAGCCAGCTTCCTCGATGGTCTTAAGAATACGGGAAGCGATGGCGTAAGGATCGCCCTGGGAGTTTGGACGGCGGTCTTCGAGGTAGCCCTTCCAATCGTTCTTGGCAAACGCGTGGGGCACACGAACGGAAGCGCCACGGTCAGCGATTCCCCAAGAAAACTTGTCGATCGCCTGGGTCTCGTGGAGGCCGGTGAGGCGCATGTCGTTGTCGGGTCCGTAGACGGCG
>JAPKDJ010000167.1 GCA_026421245.1 Akkermansiaceae bacterium
AGCACTCCCTTCAGTTTCAGTGGACCACTCACCGAGGCTGTTCTATTGGGCATCGTCATCAACCGCTGGCCCAATAAAAAATTCGGGTGGGATGCCGCGAAATGTCAGTTCACCGGTGCTGGGTCGGAAGTTGCAGAGGCCAACGCTCTTGTCGCTCCTGCCTGGGCCCCCGGATTTGAAATTCCTAAAGCCTGATTGTTTCTTAACTTTTAGTGATCATCCGCTTGGATCCGGGCTTTGCCGCCCGCGTTCTGTCCCATCGTTTCATGGGGCAAAATTTGGGAGATCACCTCGCCCTCGGCTTCGGTCCAAAGGCGGGTTCAGAGCCCTCCCGCCAAAAGAAAATTCTTGCGATGTCGAAGGCGCCCTTTTCAGTAAGCGCTCGACAAAATTAGCGATTCACCAATCCTTTCAACGTTATGCTTAAGCCTCTCCTGACGACTGCCACCCTCTCGCTCTTTACGCTCTCCGGGTTTGCCGGAGAGAACGCGGCGCCCTCATCTCACATGGTCTACAACGATGCCAGTTTCGACGGCGACATCCTGATCAACGAAGTTCGTGTCCCGAAGAATGGCGAGGCGATGTATACCTACTACGAAGCTCTCGGTTGGGGCGGCAAGGCCGGAGGCTACGCAGGGATCCAGGCTCATCCAAAGGCCCACAACTATATTTTCTCAATCTGGGATCACAAGGAACACACCGCTCCGATCAAGGCCGTCTATCATGGACCTGGAACCCTGACGGAAAACTTCGGCGGCGAAGGAACCGGCCTAAAGTCATGGAACTTCGAATTGGGCTGGGACACCGATGTTTGGTACACGCTCGTTTCCCGCTGCTGGCCGGTCGATGATCACACCCTCTACGGATACTGGGTTCGGTCCTCCAAGAGCAACGAATGGACGCACATGGTCACGATGGATGTCGCCACCAAGGGAGCCTATTTCAAAGGCGGAAACGATTCCTTCATCGAGGACTGGCTGGAGACGGGAAAGAAGGCCCGCACCACCCACATTCGCAACGGATGGAAACGCAAACCCACCGGCGAATGGCACGCCTTTGGCAAAGCGCGCTATTCCGTGAATTCGTGGGATTTAGTCGAAGGCAAACGCTCCTTCAACTTTAAGACCAATTGGAATGGCGGAGTCGCCAAGGACAAGACGGGCGAATTCTACTTCATGACCAGTGGCGGAGCCGACACTCAAGCCACCGCGACAAACCCCTCGAGCCATTCGATCAAACGAAGCGAAACCAAACCCGGATACGCTCCGGCAAAAATTCTTTCTGCCAGCGCAAAATCGGCAGAAGGGAACACGGTGAACATCGAGTGGAAACTCGATCCGAAATCGGCGCCTCAATTCAGCATCGAAATTGCCGCCAAGAACAAAGCCGGCACGGTCGTCCTCGAAAAGCTCATCAGTTCTCCCCACACTCGAAGCGTCACTCTGGAACTCCCAAAGGGGATGGCCGCTTCCTCCCTGAGCTTTGAAATTCGTTGCCGCGATATTTTCGACAACGAATCCAAGATGGTCAAAGCCAAGTAGGTTTTCCGAATCTCATTCCCCTATTTTTCAGGGCTCATCAACCCGTAACGCATCAGCGGGTAGGGGACCCCGGACAACCTTCGGACCTTCCCATTCAAGCTTAAGAGCGGGTTTGCCGGCAGTCGTTTTATAATACAAGCGGTCGGGATGAATCCCTTGATCCAATTTGACAGTCTTACTGATTTCAGCTCCGTCGATCACCAATTTGTTGTGGATCTTAAAGATCACCTCACCGGGGATTGACAATGAAAGGTCCAATCTCCCGCTTCCTGAATATGAAGGTATCCGGAGAACAAGATTCCGGCATTCTTTTCAGCAGGCAATTCTTTGAGATCGATGGTCTTGCCAAGCGATTCTGCCTTCGCGGTCATCTGCGTAAATTCGGGAACCCAGTTCCATTCTCCAAGGTAGGATTTGACCGAGAGACCGCTTACTGACTGCTAGGAATTTTCTTTTGGCGGGAGGGCTTTGAAGCCGCCTTTGGACCGGAGCGGAGGGGGGGGGAAGGGGGGTGATCTAATCAGGGTCACGTTGTAAGAGTTTCGTCTCTCCCTAGACGCCCTCCTCGCTGAGAACCCCGGCCCAAGCAAACCCCACCCGTCAGCTAATCGAAATCCGATAAATCTGTTGCTAATTTTCGTCCGTATTCTAAATGCGGGGGCACTCTAACGGCGAGGCGCTCACCGCTCCCACCCTCCCCCATGCAATTGAAATACATCTTCTTCGCTCTCACCCTTGTCTCGTGCGTGGCCGCTTCATCTCGAGCCCAGAGACCTTCTTCCGCATCCCCGCTGAGCACGGGATATCTCTACAACTTCGAGTCTGACATTGACGATGACGGAAATGTCTCCAGCCAATTTTTCTACGCCCGCGCGGGCGTTCCTTTGTATCGGGCGGAAGGTCGCGTGATCGCCCTCTCCGCTGGCTACAGCCTCAACTCCTACGATTTCTCGGGCGGAGCAACCCCCTTCAGTTTTGGATCTCTCAGTCCTTGGGATGACATCCACACCGTCCGGTTGGGCTTACCTATCAGGTGGAAATTCGGTGAACGCTGGGATTTCTTCGCCGCCTCGTCGATCGGCTTCGTCGGCGAAAGCGGCGCCGATTTCGGAGACTCACTCCAAGGGGGCGGAATCGCCGCCTTCTCCTACAAATTTAGTGACCGTCTCAGCCTCGGCCCCGGCATTGGCTACATGACCCAGATCGAAGACGACGCCAGCATCTTCCCGGTGATCGCGGTCAATTGGAAACTCACGGAAGCACTCAGCCTTACCACCGGCCCGTCCGTCGGAGCCACCCTAGGACCGGGCCTCGCTCTCAACTGGGACATCTCCGACAAAACCAGATTTTCCCTAGGTGCCCGCTATGAAAAGCTCCGCTTCCGCCTCGACAAAAACAACTCAGCCTCCCCGGGTGGAGTAGGAGAAGATCGCGGGATCCCAGTCTTCGTCGGACTTTCATTCCAAGCCGCGAAACACCTGCGGCTTTCATTCGTCGGCGGTGTCGACTTCGGAAACGAACTCCAGCTCGAAGATGGTGGGGGCAACGAGATCCTTGAAAGCGACTACGACCCTTCTCCCTTCGTAGGGGTCAATGCGTCTCTCACCTTCTGAGCCTTTTAAGACGTCTCCTCTACGAAGGAGAGGGCCTCCCCGCCC
>JAPKDJ010000081.1 GCA_026421245.1 Akkermansiaceae bacterium
CGTCCTTGAATCCAACGATATCCTTAAACTCATGTTTGCCAAACAATGTTCCGCTCGCATCCACCTTCAAGCCGGTTCGGTAATCGTCTCTCCACCGCCCCAGCAAATCGTAATTTTCCAGGACAAACCCAAGGGGATCGATCTTCTTATGGCAGCCCGCACATTGAGTGTCACTGCTGTGTTGTTTTAGTTTTTGTCGGACCGTCAAACCTTCTCTTTGAAGCGTTTCGTCATCCGCCTTCAAGTCAGGAATGTCGTCTGGCGGAGGCTCAGGAGGATCGTTGAAGATGACCGAAGAGACCCAAGCGCCCCGCGTGATTGGCAGTGATCGAAACGGACTTGACGTCATCACCATCACAGCTCCTGTCGTGATCACGCCGCCATATTTTCGGTCGTTGAGCGGCGTCCGGGTGAATTCAATGTCGCGCAGGTTCACATTGATCCCATAGGTCGCCGCCCTGCCTTGATACCATTCGCTCAACAAGTGACTGCGGTAGGTGAAGTCGGAATCCACCAATTCCGAAATTGGCCTATTCTCAATGAAGACCGTCTCAAAATTCAAGAGCGGCTCCAACATCATATGCATCCCTCTTTTGTATGATATTTTGTCGTCGCCCCCAAAATAATATTCTCGGTGTGCTTTGAAATCAGGTGATGCCGACACCACATTGTTGATCTTCAACCACTGAGGCGCAAAGCTGTCGCAGAAGCTTTTCACGTGACGATGATTGAGCATGCGATCCACTTGCTCGTTCAACACCTCGATGTCGTGAAGCCTCCCTTTCCCTGCCAATTTCAATAGTTCATCGTCGGGAATAGAGCTCCATAGAAACAGCGATAGACGCGTGGCTAGATTGAATGAGGCCTGATTGGGCGAGGCGCTATCTGTTTCGTTGTGAACGAAAATAAACCTCGGAGAAGCCAAGGCCGCTGAAACGACATCTTTCATGCTCCGGGTGAAATCACTGCTCTCCTTGTAGCGTTTGTCAAAATACCCCGTGTACAACTTCAGAGTTTTTTCATCGGCGGGAGATTTGAACGCTTTCAGAAGAAATTTCTCGATTCGCTGATGCGCAATTTTCTCAATCGGCTGCTTGAGTTTTGGCCTGAGTTCTTCGCGCTCTTTCCAGCGGCCCACCATCTCCCCTTTGGCGACGCCCTGATTCCCTTCCGCAATGCTTCGGATTTGAAGTTTGCTCAATCCGGATCGGTAGAGACGAATGTCGTTCAGGCCTCCATGAAAGGTCTCGTTTTCATACGAGCCGACCGCCATCGGCTCAGTGCTGTGCATAGTGAGCTTGCCCACAATCGTCTTGCTGCCGATCTGCTTTCCGTCCACGTAGAGATTGATTTGTTGGCCGTCGAAAGTCCCGGCAACGTGATGCCATTTGCCGTCGCTCAACGTTTTGGGTTCCACCGAGGCACCAAATTCTTCGTATCGACCTGCGATGCCGGCGCCCATCCAGAGCCCCCACGTGTCGCCCGTCCTGCCGATGCTCAACAGTTGGCGTCGCCATGAATCCTCTCGGCGGACGATGGTCTGCCATTGGTCAGTTGTCTTCGACGGGCGGATCCAGGCACTGATGGTCAGTCCGCGGCTGCGCGTCGCGACGGATTTGTCTACCTCAATGGAGGCATTCCGGGTCTTTGGTTTTGTGCTCGATGGATTTTCAAACACCTCATCCCAAACTCGGCAGTTCTCTTCGAAATTTTCTGCATGCACGATGGACCGGCTGAGTTCCAGAAAGGATTCCATGAGGACTGGAGACAAACTCAGATGATCACCACGATTATTAAAACCATTTTCTGCCGGAGGATCCTTGGGGAATGCCACCACACCCAGCAAGCGACTCTCCAGCAATTGCTGCAGCCCCATGATTCGGTTGCCAACTCTGACGACCCTGGGCATCTGGCCTGATTCCGGCCTAAAGTAATCGTTGTGATTCCTGATGATGCGATCGTTGATGGAATAGACCCAGGATTTAAGATCAAACAGATCCTTGACCGCGTTGCCATATTCAAAGCGATTCATGCGTCGCAGTCTTAAAGGGATCACCGGCTGGCCGTGCGACACGGCATTTTTGAAGGCCTTATCCAGCTCCAATACCATGAACTTGCGTTGCTTGTCACTGGGCTGCTTTTTCTCTTCGGGAGGCATTTCGTTTTTGCCCAATGCCTCGATCATTTTTTCGATCAGTTGGGGATTCTTCTCGAGATCTTCCCATGATGTGTAATCGGTGAGATCGACCTTGCCCTTGGTCTTTTTTCGACCATGGCAGTCGTAGCAATGCTGTTCAAGAATGGGTTGAATCCCGTTCTTGAAGTCGCCCACACTTGTAGAGGGGTTTTTAGCTTGTGCTGTCGCCGGGAAGATCAGAGCGCTTGCGAAAGCAAGCTTAAGACCAAGCTTCGTAACACGGCCTCGAACCTTCCTCAATTTCATCTGAGTCGGTATTACCACACCCAAGGCAAATGTCCCTCGCCAAAATGCATTTGATGAAGTGATCATGCGGTCTTTCATTATCCCGTGTGTCACATTAGGACGCAGTTGATCCATGCCGTCTTTCAATAGAATGCGCGGGTAATGCTAGGAAATCCCTTTGCCGCCCACCGCTGTGCGTTGCGCCAAGTAGAATGATCCCGGAGCGATTTTCTTTCTGGGACGGGCGTTGGACTCAGGTCAGTATGATTAAGAAAGAATTCCCTTGATGACTTTGGCCGGTTCGACGCCGGTCAATCTCATGTCGAGGCCCTGGAATTTCTTGGAGAAGCGGTGGTGGTCAATGCCGAGGAGGTGAAGAAGGGTGGCGTGGAAGTCGCGGACGTGGACCACGTCTTTGACGGCATTGTAGCCGAGTTCGTCGGTTTCGCCGTAGCTGACTCCTGACTTGACTCCACCTCCGGCCATCCACATGGAAAAGCCTTTGATATGGTGGTCGCGACCGGCACCACCCTTACCCTGGAACATGGGAGTCCGGCCGAATTCGCCGCCCCAGACAACGAGGGTGTCTTCGAGAAGTCCACGTTGCTTGAGGTCGGTGAGAAGAGCCCAGGTGGCTTTGTCGGTGTGGCCACAGCAGATCTTCATATATTTATCGAGACCGCCATGGTGATCCCAGCCGCGGTGATAGAGTTGGACAAAGCGGGAGCCTTTTTCGATGAGGCGACGGGCGAGGAGGCAGTTGGAAGCATAGGAACCATCGCCCGGTTTCGCTCCGTACATTTCGAGCGTTTTTTGTGATTCGCCGGAGAGATCGGTGAGTTCCGGAACCGAAGCCTGCATGCGGAAGGCCATCTCGTAGGCGCTGATTCGAGTGGCAATCTCAGGGTCGTCGACGAGTTCGTTGCGTTGGGCGTCGAGTTTTTGGATGGTCTTGATGAGCGCGCTTTGGTGCTGTCGGTCCACTCCGTTTGGATTGGTGACGTAGTGAACGGGATCACCGGTGGAGTTAAATTCGACACCCTGAAAGCGAGAGGGGAGAAACCCGGATCCCCACTGTCGTGAAGCGATGGGTTGGGGGTTGCGTCCGCCCACCGAGGTGAGGACAACGAAGCCTGGGAGGTTTTCGGATTCCGAGCCGAGGCCGTAGTTGATCCAGGACCCCATGGAGGGACGACCGCTGATGGCGGTGCCGGTGTTCATGAAGGTGTGAGCCGGATCGTGGTTGATTTGCTCGGTCACCATGGAGCGAATGACGGTGATGTCGTCCGCCATCTTTTGGTGGTAGGGCATGTAGTCCGAGATGTATTGGCCGGATTTGCCGTATTTTTTGAATTTGCCGAGGTGGCCGAGGACCTTGAGTTGTTGTCCCTGAAGCTGCGCGATCGGTTGTCCTTTGGTAAAGGATTCGGGCATGGGCTGTCCGTTGAGTTTATCGAGCTGTGGTTTGTAGTCGAAGGTTTCGAGGTGGGAGGGACCACCGGCCATGCAGAGAAAGATGACGCGCTTGGCTTTCGGGGCATGATGCGGGAATCCGGGAAGGCCAGAGTATTTGTCAACAAGGCCCTCGCCGCGCATGAGTTGCGACATGAGGGCGGCAGAGCCGAAGGAGAGGCCGGCTTGGTTGAGGAAGGTACGGCGGGAGACGAAATTTGAGCTTTGAGAGTTGATCACGAGATTTGAAAGGGGAGGGGGGTGAGGTCTGAAATTTGAGAGATGATCACGAGATGCGCGTCGCATATTCGATCAAGCGTTCGCCCAAATCGGGGGAGTGGTGCTTGGATCGTTCATTGTTCGTGTTCAAATTTCACTCTTCAGTGTTCAATTCCGAGTGGTGGTTTCGCTGAGGTTGAGGAGGGCGCGGGAGACGGTGGTCCAGGAAGCGAGGAGCAGGGGATCGGAGTTGCCGGGTTTGGTTTGACCAATGCTGATGAGGGCGGCGGCGGACTTGGGGTTCTTTTTGAAGTCAGCCTCGGCGTAGTTGAAGAGTTGGCCAAGAGTTTGGCGTTCGTCATCTGAGGGGAGGCGATTGAGGGCGATCTGGAAGGCGTGGTCGAGGCGGGAGCGGTTATCAGGTTTTGTTTCCTTGATGATACGCTCTGCAAAGACGCGAGCGGCTTCGATGAAGGTGGGATCATTGAGGAGGTTGAGGGCAGCGATCGGGGTGTTGGATTGGGGGCGCTCGGCGGTGCATTCCTCGCGGCTGGGAGCGTCGAAGGCTTTGAGCATGGGATGGAGGAATTGGCGTTGCCAATGGATGTAGAGGCTGCGGCGGTAGATGCCCTGGTCGGTGTCCTGCTTGTAGCGGCGGACGGGGAAGTTGAGGTGACGGTAGTATCCGGCCGGTTGGTAGGGTTTCACTGAGGCTCCGCCGGTTTCAGAGACGAGAAGTCCTGAAAGGGCGAGGGCATTGTCGCGAACCATTTCGGCGGGGAGACGGAAGCGGGATTGTCGTGCGATGAGTTCGTTGTAGGGATCTCTCTCACGGAGGACGGATGGAAAGAGGGATGACTGGCGGTAGGTTCGGGAGGTGACGAGGCTCTTGACGAGTTTCTTCATGTCCCAACCGGATTCGTAGAATTCGACGGCGAGGCGGTCGAGGAGTTCAGGGTTCGATGGCGGCTGGCCCTGTCCGCCGAAGTCACCCAGTGAGCGGGAGATGCCGGTGCCGAAGAAGAGATAGAAAAAGCGGTTGGCGATGACGCGGGCGGTAAGGCCACCGGTGCCATTTTTGGGGTCGACGAGCCAATTGGCAAGATCCAGACGGTTTTGGCGGCCCTCCTTTTTGATCTGAGGCATGAAGTGTGGGACTGAGGGTTGTATGATCTCACCAGATTCATCGAGCCAGTTGCCACGGGAGAGGACACGAGAGATGCGAGGAGTCTTGAGGGCCTGGGTGATCATGCAAAGGCGGGCGGAGGATTCGACCTTCTTACGCTGCGCTTCCGTCTTTTTCCATTCCGCGAGTTGGTCGCTTGAGATCAGTTTGGTAAGGGAGTCGTTGGTGCGTTGGAGAGCAGCTTTGAGGTCCTTCTTTTTCTTAGGGCTCTTCTCTTTTTGTGCGCTGGAGCTCCGGGAAGCGGACTCGGTAATGAGTCGCGCGATCTCGTTGCGATCGCCTTTGGAAAGGTCATTGAGCTTCTTGTTCAATGAATCGAGTTCGGCTTGCTGGGAGGGGGCGAAGACGGGGATTTCGGGCGGGCGTCGGGTGGGGAGGGAATTGGTGCCGGATTTAAAGTGCTGTTCGTCATCGATATCAGCGAAGAAGGCACCGAGAGTGTGGAAGTCTTTTGCGGTGTAGGGATCGTATTTGTGGTCGTGGCATTGGGCGCATCCGACGGTGGCTCCCATCCAGACAGCGGAGAAATTGCGAACGCGGTCGGCTTGATAGATCGCGCGGTATTCGGCTTGTTGGAGACCGCCTTCGTGAGTGGTTTGGAGGAGGCGGTTGTAACCGGTGGCGACGAGTTGGTGCTGGGTGGGATTTGGCAAAAGATCGCCGGCGAGTTGTTCGCGCGTGAATTGATCAAAGGGGAGGTTTTCGTTGAACGAGCGGATGACGTAGTCGCGGTAAGGGGTGATGTTGTGATCTTGATCGCCGTGGTAACCGACGGTGTTGGCAAAGCGGACGAGGTCGAGCCAGTAAATAGCCATGCGTTCGCCGTAGGCGGGTGAGGAGAGGAGGAGATCGACCTCAGCTTCGATGGCAGTTTGAGGATTGCTTTTGACAGCGGTCTGAAAACGATCGCGAGCTTCGGGGGTGGGTGGGAGGCCGGTGAGATCGAAGTGAAGGCGTCGGATGAGGGTGATCGCATCGGCGTCGGGGGATGGGGGGATGGCTTCCTTTTCGAGTCGACCCAAAATGAAACGGTCGATCCAGTTGACGGGCCAATCTTTGGTTTGAACGGTTGGTTCTGTGGCTTTGACAGGAGCTTTATAGGTCCAGGGTTCGTCATACGGGGCCCCTTCGGTGATCCACTGCATGAGTAGGACCAACTCCTCTTCGGTCACTTTTTTGTGGGTCTCCGGAGGGGGCATCATCTCTTTGGGGTCCTGATTGAGGATTCGTGCAATGACTTCGGATTTATCCGGCTTTCCCGGTTCGATGGGGATTTTAAATTCCCCCCCTTCGGTGGCTCCTTCATAAGTGTCGAGTCGCAGTTCCGCTTCGCGGGTCTTTTCATCCGGACCATGACAGTGGAGGCATTTGTCGGAAAGGATAGGGCGAATGTCGCGGTTGAAATCAACAGCAGCAAAGGCGGAGAGAGGGAGAAGGATCGCGCAGACAATGAGACGCATGGAGGTTGTATGTCAAAATTTGGCAATCTTGTCGGCACGAAAAAACGGCTTCGGAGACCAATCCGAAGCCGCTTCGCACAAAGCCGGTTGTTCTCCCGAAGGAGGGAAATCCGGCAGCACCATGGTGCTTCTTAAAAAACGTAGCGAAGCAGCAGGTTTTGTCGAACGAGGATCAAAAACTCTGTTTTTTTAGAGTCGTCCTCCTTAAGTATATAAAAATACTAGTTTGTATAAATTAACTTTTAAGAAAAATTGATTACTTAATAGTATTAGCTAATTCCGCAAACTGGCCTCCATGAGCGATGAGTTCGTCGTGGGTTCCTTCCTCGATGACGCGGCCATTTTTGAGGACATAAATACGATCGGCATTCTGAATGGTGGACAATCGGTGGGCGATGACGATGGAGGTGCGGTTCTTCATCAATTCGTCGAGAGCTTGTTGAATTAGGAGCTCGGTTTGGTTGTCCACCGAGGCTGTCGCTTCATCGAGGAGGAGGATGGGGGGGTCTTTTAGGAGAGCCCGGGCGATGGAGAGCCTTTGCTTCTCTCCTCCGGAAAGCTTCACGCCCCGTTCCCCGACGTTGGTTTCGAGTTGCTCGGGCAGAGCGCGGACAAAGTCGGCGGCTTTGGCCGCTTCGAGGGCCTTCCAAATGTCTTCATCACTGGCCTTTCGGTCGGCTAGCGAGAGGTTCTCCTTTACGGTGCCATTGAAGAGAAAAGCCTCTTGAGTCACGTAGCCGATGGCTGCGCGAAGAGAGTTTTTGGAAAGGGTGTTGAGTTCCTTTCCGTCGATGAGAACAGAGCCGCTGTCATATTCGTAAAAGCGGCAGAGGAGGTTCACAATGGTGGACTTGCCCGCCCCGGTGGTGCCAGCCAGGGCGATGGTTTGTCCCGGCTCGGCATTCAGCGAAACATGGTGAAGAGTGGGGTGGTCCTCATCATAGGCGAAACTGACATCATTGAACTGCACTGCTCCTTTCACGGGACGGGGGAGAGGTGTTCCTCCGGCGGCATCCGGTTCGTCTTCGGAGTCGAGGATCTCGAAGACGCGGTCGGCGGCCGCTCGCGAGGAAAGGGCCATTTGGTTGAGCTGGTGGAGCTTGGTGACGGGTTCGTAGAAGAGGGAAAGGAGGAGGAAGAATGCGATGAGGTCTTCCATTGCCATATCGCCTTGCATCACGGCATGGCCCCCAAAGCCGAGGACGAGAATGTACCCCATACTATTGAAGAACGACATGCTGGGATTATAAAAGGCCCACCATTTCATGATACGAAGAGTGGTTTTGCGAAGAGCCCCCGAAAGGCCGTTGAAGTGCTCGTGCTCATCTTTCTCCGCGGCGTAGGCCTTGATCTGTCGAATGCCAGCGATGTTATCGTGAAGAAGGGCGTTAAGATCGGATGCGGAATCGCGTTGGGCCTTATAACGACCGCGGGCATTGTGGGTGTAAATCCAGGCTCCCAGAGCAAGGAAGGGGATTGGCAATGTCGCCCACATCGCAACCGTCGGGCTAATGACATACATGGTGATGCCAACCGCGAGAATTTGGATGATCGAGATCAATCCGAGCTCGATGCCATCAATCAATATGCGCTCCATGGCGGTGACGTCCTCGACGACCCGGGTCATGATGTCACCGGTCCTGCGGCTGTCGAACCAGCGGAGCGGGAGCCGTTGGATCTTTTGATAGAGATCCGAGCGGATGTCGAAGATAACCCTTTGCTCAAAGTGGTTGTTGAGAATGATGCGGGCGCAGTTCAGGGCATCTTTGATAAAAAAGGAGAGCAAGCCCACGAGCACCCATGGGAGAAAGATGTCGATTTTCTTTTCCGGGATGACAACCCCAAGGATGTGCTTGGTCACCAGGGGGAAAATTACCACCGAAGCGGCCATAATTGACGCGCAAAGAAACTGCGATCCTCCCAGAAGGGGGTATCGTCTCAAATAAGCAACAACTCGAAGCACGCTCGACACTCCCGCAACTAGTCTCCTAACCCTGCAGATGCAAGCGATCAGTCACAGAGATTGGTCGAAAGCGCAGATATTTCACCTTTCACTGAATTTTCTGATTGCCGGATGATGACTTGGATCAGTAAGTTACTTCTAACACCACCTAACGACACAATCTCATGGCAAATACTTTTGGAATCCTCGCTGCCCTCATTCTCGCCTTTTCGGCCTTTGTTGCACATAAAAACAAGGAAGAGTTTGAAAAACAGAAGCTCGCAACTGAGGCTGAATCAGCCCGTAAAGATCGGAATCAAAAAACCTTTGAAGACCTGATCACCGACATTGACGTACTGACTCAGGAAAAAATCGACGCGAACAAAGAGCGTGATGACTTTCAGGTGAAGCTGGATGAGCAGATCAAGGTCAACGACACGATCCTAGCAGATAGCAAATCCAAGCAGAGCGAACTCGATAGCGTCACGGCGAGCTTGAAGGAGAAAAAGGACACTTTGGTTGAACTTGGTGAGATCAAGGAGCTTGCCCCCAAGATCGAGCGACTGAAGTCATCGATTACCGAGCTTGAAGATCAAGTTGCCATTTTGACTGCGGGAAATTCCCGCCTCAATGGAGAAAAAACCAGCAGCGCAAATTCATCGAAGTCAGCTTCGGATGAGCTCAGCCGCATCAATTCGGGTAAATCCGATCCTGCGATGAAGACCAAGATTCGCTCATACGACCCTTCTCTTGGAATTGTAACCCTTTCCGGAGGCATGAGTGTCGGCGTCATTGGTGGCTCCAAGGTGAAAGTCATGCGTGGAGGAGAGAAGATCGCCGACATGAACGTGACTGCGGTCTCAGCAAATTCAGCAACTGCCGACATCATCCGGGCCACTCTGGCTGAGGGAGAGAATGTATCGGTGGGTGACACCGTTGTTCCTGCCGAATAAATCGCCAAGAAGTAAGAATTCCAGTTTTTTCACAGCACACCACAAACCTACGAACTTATCATTTCATGAAATCAATTTTCTATACTCTCTCGGTAATCGCCATCGGCGCGGCGGGTTACTTCGGCTGGGAAGCCAAGAATAATTTTGACCAACAACTCGGTGATCGGAATACTCTAATTGAGAAAAACCAAAATCTGAGTAAGGACATCAAGCAAAAGGAGAAAGATAAAGAGCAGTCGACTGACGCTCGTGATCTTTCCTTAAATGAAAGAGCTGAAACAAAAGCTGGCCTCGAAGCCGCCGTTTCCAATGAGGGTGGGCTTAAGCGCACCTTGGATGACATCGGCACCGAGCTGGAAACTGTTGTTGCGGAAGAAGCCCAGATCGACAAGGCGATTGATGAGATCAAGGAACTCTTCCCTGATATTGAGCTTCCCGAAGTGCCCGGAAAGTATAATGAAATGGTTGATAACGAGAAGAAGCTGGTGGCCCAAGTGGAAGAAGCTGAACTCATTAAAACGAAGCTTCAGGAGTCGATCGCCAAGAATATTGCCGATAGCCAGAGAATCGGGGGTAAGATTAAAGAGGCTAATGATCGGGTTAGCGGAAATACCTTTCAGGCCACCGTCACCGGTGTTGATAACGATTGGAACTTTGTGGTCATCGGTGCTGGTGAAAAATCCGGCCTGACTTCTGACTCAACTCTTCTTGTTCAGCGTGGTGGACGTTATCTTGGTAAGCTTTCGGTTCAAAAAATCGAAGCGAATAGCGCGATTGCTGACATTGTTCCTGGAAGCCTTTCTGTCGGAGTGGTTCTCCAAAGAGGCGATCAAGTCATTCTTGAGAAGGTTCGGTCGAACTAATTTCTTCCAAGCAAATTTCCCGAAGGCGTCCTGATCCAGGGCGCCTTTTTTTGTGGAGTGAGGACCCCCTCCAGGAAATCAATGCAAGCCTAACGACGTTTGAGTTTCAGAGATCGTAGGTAGATCCCGAGTCTTTACTAAAGTGATTCAGCTGAGCCCCAAGCGCCAAGAGTTAGAAATATCGTGACCATTTTTTTCCTGATAATTGGTTGGTGGAACTCCCCGCAGGCCGGTTTCAAAAAATCTGGAGATCATCCTTGGGCGATTGTCTGCGGGCCGTCGGTGCTCCTTTGTCATAGCGCCCGCTCCAAGCTCTGTTTCGCGCCTTGGCCAAGCAAAAAATCGACTCCGTTTTTACACGAACGAACTTTTGCAAAACGATCTAAAAAAAGTGAAGATTTAAGCACGCTTGCCATTGACGAAGGCCGGTTCAGGTGTTCATATCCCGCCCGTTCGACGAATTACGGGACCTGTGGCTGAGTGGTTGAAAGCGCTCCCCTGCTAAGGGAGTATACCGGTGACGGTATCGAGGGTTCGAATCCCTCCGGGTCCGCCATTTTTATAAATCCCTGTAATCCAAGTGATTACAGGGTTTTTTCTTTAAAGCGAAATGGCTTCTGGCACACCGTGCGGTAAGATGCGGACTAGTTCGTCGTTTAGTGAGCCGAGCCAATGGAGGATTAATGCCCCACAACTCTGGGGAATCACACTGAAGCCATCTTCCCGGCGCAACCTCGATGGATTGGCTGACTCAAATCTTGGCAAATCCAAACCCCACGCTACATTTACTTGTGATGATCAAATTCGCTCTCACCCTACTCCCTCTCTTAGCCACTGGCCTCCTCGCCGAGCCCAGCGTCACCGTCGTTCCGACCGGCTTCGAAAGCCGCAACCCAATCTTCCTTCCCGTCACCAAGGCGATTTACGAAAAAATCAAAAAGGAAGTTCCTAAGAAAATGGAGCCCTACACTGAGACCGTCAGTGACTACGAGAACAACACATTTGAAATGCTCCCCATCCCCGGCGGGCAATTCACCATTGGCTCTCCGGAATCCGAAGCGGAACGCGGCGAGGACGAATCGCCCCAGAAAAAAATCAAAATCAAACCCTTCTGGATGGCCAAGACCGAAACCACCTGGGCCCTCTATCGCATCTACATGGACAATGGAAAAGGCCGGAACAAAGATGGCTCCCTTAATCGAGACTCAGATCTCCTCACCTTCGAGGCACCCGAGGTCGGCAAGGATCCCCTCATCGACGTAATCTCCCAGCCCACTCCACCCTACACGCCCATGCATTTCGGTCTAGCCGACAATGCTGGCTATGCCCCCGAATACCCCGCTCTCGCCATGACCCAACATGCAGCCTCAAAATTCTGCGAATGGCTCTCCGCTCAAACCGGCCACTACTACCGTCTCCCCACCGAAGCGGAGTGGGAATACGCCTGCCGCGCCGGCACTACTACCGCATATTCCTTTGGAGAAGACGCCTCCAAGATCGACGAATACGCCTGGTATGGAGATAATTCCGACTTCTCCTACCAAAAAGCCGGCACCAAGAAGCCCAATCCCTGGGGCCTCCATGACATGCACGGCAACGTCAGCGAGTGGACCCTCGACGCCTACCTCCCGGACTACAAAACACACCCCGAGAACTCTCCTCTCATGCTCTCGAAAAAACGCTATCCCCGCGTGACCCGCGGTGGCAGCTTCGAAGTCGCCCCTGAAAACCTCCGCTCGGCGGCTCGTGAATTCTCCGAACAATGGTGGAAAAACGAAGACCCACAAGAGCCCAAATCCATCTGGTTCCACACCGACGCCCAATGGGTCGGCTTCCGCATCATCCGCCCCCTTCACGTCCCCGTCGTCGAAGAGATGCACCTCCTCTGGAACACCGGTCCCGGAGATCGATTTTAGTAACGACCGCTGCCCATCGCAAGTTTTGCAAAAGACGTCCTTTAAAAACTAGCGCCAATTCTTCGACTCCGAGCCCACTTCCGGAGCACGGAGACCCCGTAGTTCCTTCCCGTGCCAGAGAACTCTTCTCGGCTCGTGAACACCGACTCGATACCCGATGATTGCCTTCTCTCCGGAGTTAATCCAAAAAAATCTCCAGACGAATCAACGCCTGGAGATTTGAAAAATATTCTGAGTAATCGAGATGATTACTTGGCCTTCTTAACCAGATTGGCCTTGCCAGCAACTTTCTTGTTCTCGGCGAACTGTGGAAGAACACCAGCCGCAAGGGCTTTTTTCAGCGACCCTCCGGAATTCCTGTTCCATCTCCGGATGGCAGTCTTATTCCAGAAGTAGACTTTTTTTCCTTTCACCTCAATGGTGGGTGAGTCAGGCGTAATGATGTGACCTTTATTAATCGGGCAAAACTTCTGAGGAAGTAATTCGACCTTGCCGAGCTCCAGCTCTTTCTCCATCCCCTTGAACTGCGGGAGAAGCTCGGGACTGGACTTGATGAAATACTTGGCTCGTTTTTCCCACATATCCACACACTTCTCGCAGCAGAGATAAACTTTCTTCCCGGAGAACTCGACGAACTCTTCGGTGTCAACCTCATCCTCGATCATGATCGGACACATTTTGTTATCGGCACTTGCGCTGGCCGTGGAAGCGACAAGGAAAAGACCAAAAGAGGCGGGAGTGATTGGGGCGATGAACTTCTTAAAAATTGCTTTCATAATTATTTTTAACAGGATCTATCTACGGTGAAATGGTGAATGAGTCTATCGATTTTTTTGACGGTGAATTACCTGCCTTTGGTGATCTCTCGAAAACTTGTCGCCCCATGCCCCAAAAATATCAGCAAATTGGATTTAAATTTGTCAGTTCTTCAAAGCCTCACCGCTCGCTTCGAATCGTCGATGTGACTTGCTCCGCCGATGGCGTAACGATCACATGGCCGAGCACACCCGGTGGCCACCTACGAGACACAGTTCAATGCCACCCCACAATGCTGCTGTAGAGGACTCCTGCCGCATTGTGCGAGAGAGAAGATCCCTACGGCACTACTAGCCTGAAGTAACTAGCGGTCGGGCTGGCAGCGGGGAAGGTCATCTCACCTTTCCCCTGCGAGTCGGGAACTTCGACCCAGGATTCGGCGGCCATACGATCGGAGCGTTCTAAGATCGCGTTCGGGTTTTCCCAACTCACGGTGACCATCCCATCGACGGGTCCGGAGATATCGATCGGTCCGGCGGTCGACAGCGTCTCCGGTTCCTGGACCATGTCCCCGAAGATGTCGGTGGGGCACGAATAAGTCCCGGATTCGCGGACGTAGCGGACGCGGTTGACCTGGAACCCCGCTTCGTTGTCTTCCCCGTTAATGGAGTATTTGTATTCGGCCTTCCTCGCGTCGCCCGCGAACGATTGGAACGTGATGCTGTAGATCCCATCGCGAGCCGTGACGTCTCCCGATTCCGCTGACCCGTCGTCAACGAGTTCGAAATCAAAAGGTGGATTTCCCCATTCCCACCAGGTGGTTCCGACGAACGCACCATTGATATACACAGCATAGCTTTCGGGGTCGAACGGTGTGCCGTCCGCCGTTTCGGCTCCGTTCATATCGACGGTGAACAGGATCTTGGTGTCCTCGGGGAGAGCCGAGTCCGGGCCAATGTCATTGAAGTAGCGGGAAGGGATCGTCTGTGGGCTCTCTTTCGCCAGGATGAATGTTCGGTTGCTGCCATCTTCCCAGATGCCACCATTGTAGACATACTTGTATTCGACAGAGCTCCCGAGAGAGAGGGTTTTAATTATAGCGGTCCCTTGGAAGATGGTCGATCCCTCTTCGATAGGTTCGAGTTCGAAGCCTCCAGCCCAGTTGTTGAACACCCCGCGCGCTTCGAGGAAATCGGAACCGGGCAGGAAAGTTTCGGAAGCGATCAGCAACGCCATGTCCACCTGGAACGTCACCTCGATTCCAGCGCCGGGGGCGGACTCCAAATTGGCGAAGAAGGCCGGATCGAGAACCTGTCCACCTTCCTCGAAGGTGAGCGTTCGGTTGCCACTATCTCCGGCACCAACGTTCCCCTCCCACAGATCCCCAAACTCATTGCTACTAACAAAGAACTTGTACTCGATTTCGGTTCCGCCGGAATCGAAGATCTCGACCTCGGCCTCATAGACGGAAGTGCTGCCCTCCATCAAAGACATCGTCGTGCCAGCCCAGCTATTAAACGGGCCCCTGACTTCGACGAAGTCGTTTTCGGAATCGAAGCGACCGATCGAATCCTGCACAGACATTTCCACGCGGAAAGTTATGGTTTGGGCTGCGCCTATTCCGGAGAGAATGGCGGACACTGCGAAGATGGCGAGTCTGATTGCGAACGAGTGAGGTTTCATGAGGTGGGAGAATTACAGGAGTTTTATTTGAATGCTTTTGAGGTGTGGTCCCTCCAAAGACCAGCTCATTTCATCAATAAACCTCTCGCTCCGTTTTGCGGGTCCATTTCAGAAAGGCTCACCGGACTGGAATCCCGCCTGATCTAGATTTAACGAAGCAAAATTAGTCAGTGGCAATGAATTGCCGTGATGAATGGCGTTGGAATTTAAGGCTTGGACGGAGCAAGAGTGGGTCGGGTCGATGGGAGGGCTCTCAGAAAAGCGCTGAGGCCTGCTAGGTCATCTGTGTTGATCAGATCGACACCCGCTGCGTTGAGTTCTCGCCACACTGATTCCTTTTCTGGTGTGGCCCAGAAGCGCACTCGGCGGCCTGCGGAGTGCGCCGTCTCGACAATCGCGTGGAGTTTCTCTCGCTCCGGGGCGGGCATGTCGCCCTCACCCGACCAATTGAAGTGGCGGGCCCAACGATCGCTGATGAGTGGCAATAAGCGCTTGTCGAGATTTGAGTTGAGATCGGAAAGTCGTCCGTCGATTCCGGCGTGGCGAGGATCGTCCGCGGCGATGAGGTTCTTGGCGCGGTTGCCACTGATCACGACGGTGACGGCACGCTCGGTGTTCTGGTCGCTGACAAGATCGCTGAAACCGGCGAGTATTTTCGACAGGGCCCGGTAGGTGGTTTCTCCATCCGATTTGATGTCGATCAGGAGTGTGAAGGGGACAGCTTTGGGGTAGATGTGTCCTTTATTGGTCTTCGCGCGTTCGCGCAGCGGATCAAGATAGAGCGATTGCAGGGATCGCTCGGGGCGGATCTCCGTGGGGTCGTGGGCGATCAGCAGCTTTCCGTCGACCAAGTAGATGTCCGCTTCGACGCCGCAGAATCCATGTGCGAGCGCGTCCAATAGTGGGCGTTCGTGTTTGTAGTCGTTGTGGGCGTGCGCCTTCGGCAAAGGCTCCTGACCGATGGCCGCTGTGACGAAGAGAAGGAAGAGGAATTCCCTTACCACGATAGCTTTCCAGGTAGGAACTCGTTGATCAGTTCGTCATAGAACGG
>JAPKDJ010000168.1 GCA_026421245.1 Akkermansiaceae bacterium
AGTCGTTCGTGTTTGAGGCGAGGAGTCGATCCACCTCGGGATCGTTGAGAGCGGCCTTGAGTTTTTCTTCTCCAATGATGAGAGCGATCTTTTTTTGAGGTGACTGCTAGGAATTTGCTTTTGAGGTGAGGAGCTTGAGGTCGCCGTTGAGGGGATCGGAGAGGGGTGAAAGGGGGTTGATCTCCCTCGATACGGTCTGGACCCATGGCTGATCGAGGCCCTCGTCCGCACCCCGCATTGGCTCATCCCACTTTTACTCCTCCTACGAGAAATTTTCGGAATCTACCGGAGTGGAGACGGTAATCATCCTTCCGATTGACTGCTAGGAATTTTCTTTTGGCGGGAGGGCCTTGAAGCCGCCTGAGGGCTGGAGCGAAATGGCGGAGAGAGGGGACCGCTATCCTTAAACAGTGAAGCGTCCCGCAGGTCTTCCTACGAGACGCCGACGAACTTGGGGATGCCTGCCTTGCCTATTCTTCCCGAACCCGGAAGAAGGCTTTGACAGGACGCGGATTCTCTTCCGAGAAATTAGCGGTGTAGGTCGATTCGGGGTCGTCGCCAGCCTCCAGTGAATCAGCCAATTCTATCCACTTTCCGTCAAGGGATGTCGCCATATCTACTGCGTAATTACGATCAGGGCTAGAGTTCCAGCTCAGCTCCACCGAAAGATCCATGACCTCTATTTCAGTAATTTCCAATGCTCCCCCGGAAGCCCCTTGAGCTAAAAAAAAGGCCTGTGCTTGTTCTTCTGTAATCAAGATACCCTGAAAGTAGTTGAAGACTGCGATATCACCGTCAAAGGACTCAGGATTGAAGGGGTTTCCACCGGGAATGTTATTCCCTGTTCCTAGCTCTGCCAAATCTCCACCATCCCAATCTGAAATGGCTGCGCTACTCGTCACCTCGGCTTTCAGTTCGCCATTTACAAAGAGTCTTGCTGTCCCGCTTGCTGCAGAATTCAGATCCCCCACGCCAACGACATGGAAGAAATTCGTGGCCGCTCCAATCTCGGCAAGGTCCGTGGAAGCGATGACCCGTTGGGTGTCATTATTGGCAGCCTGGAATCGAAAATCTAAGACGCTGCCGTTCAGAACAATACCCGTTCCGGCACCATTTCCACCTGTATTGAACAAGGTGTGGAGACCTTCGAAGTCGCCGGGGCGGAAGATGAATTCCCAGCTAACGTTCGCCTTGGTAACCGGGTCGCCCAGCCCGTCTTGAAACGAATCAGCAGGATTGCTCATGAGAGCCAGACTGGGAGAGTTGATCCACGTGGTAATGTTGCCAAAATTTGAAGAGCCGGATTCTACCGTGCCCGAGCCGGACCATACTATTCCGGGATTTCCGGTGGAATTGATGCCTGGCTGCCACCCGACTCCCAAATCAATGACATCCTTGGCATCCCATCCCAGGGTCGGGGTAACACTAGTTGAGAGATTCACTGTGACATCTTCCGTCACACTACCAAGTTCATTGGTTGCAGTGAGAATATAGGTGGTATTGGCCACCGGACTAACAATCGCACTGTCGAGATCTCCGACATCTCCCACATCAGGGGATAGGGACAGCGAGGCCTCCCCGGAAACCTCCCAAACGAGAGTTGCCGAATCCCCGCTCAAGATTGTGCCAGCCCCACTCGTCGCAAAGCTACTGATGACCGGGGGCCCGACATGGACCCTGACCGACGCGCGCTGGTCCAAAGAATCACTCGTTCCATTGAGAATGTAGGTCGTGCTCCTAGTTGGGTTCACAGTGGTGCTACCCGCTCCATCGACCGTTATGCCCGCGACATCGGCCACCCCGTTATCGATGGACAAGCCGTCAAAATCATTGACTTCCCACGATAGAATGACCGGATCTCCCGAAGCCACTCGGACCTCGTCTGAGGTGAAACTTTTAATGGGCACCATGTCCGATTCAATTCCGGTGAGGTAATGAAGACGTGCTTGGTCGTCGGTTAATGAAGTTCCGTCGTAGATCGCGAATTCATCGATGATTCCGTCATAAGAAAAGACCGGATCCTCTCCCGTAACCAGACCGTCGTGAAAAACGGACTCGGAATAACGGCGCCCGATCCCGATGGCATCGGAGTGATTATACCACAATCCAACTTTGTCCTCCACCCGTCCGATTTCCTCACCATTGAGATATGCCACTAAATCTCCATTGAGATTCTCTTGAATGTTATCCGGCTTATCGATGACGAAGACCAAATGGTAAATCTCCCCTGCTGAGACCGTCGTGTTAATCGCGAAATCAGGATCGGTTGGTCCGGGACCAGCCTCACCTCCCCAGGGAGTTTCCGCCAGATTGGTCGTCATGATATAGAGCTCCGCCTCCGTGGGCTCAGCCGCCTGGGTTCCATCCAAATAGATACTGATGCCTCGTGTTCTCCCCCCTTCTTCAAAAATAATTTGCCGGTTTTCTCGGCCGGTCACCGGTAGATTGCGAGGTTGAAACCATAATTCGTAGGTTCGATTGGCAGTCCCCGGATTGCCGGGAACGACGTTCAAGGCCGGGGAATTGGGAACAAGCAGCCCCTGTGATTCCGCTGCGTCGAACATGATAGCGCCATCATCTGAATTCGGGACAATTCCGTCCACTACCATCGGCAGAACGGCTGTATCGCTTCTCAGTTCTGCATGGAGGGGTAACCCACTTTCATCGCTGCCAAGCACGGCAAATACTTTCCCCATCCCACTGGTCAATTTCCCCATCGTCCAGTAGATATCAGGATCGTCCAGAAGGACAACATCCTGGCCGTTTTCGGCTTGAGAAGAGAGACTCAGAGTCCCAGAAATCAGAGCGGTAAGGGCGGTTTTTCCAAGGAATGCATGGAATCCCTGACCATTAGATTGGTTATCTGTTTGTGTCATCGTTACAGAAGCGTAGCTTGTCGTCTTTTTATGGAGTAGGAAAGCTGTAATATTGAGGTAATAGTCTCAAGTATGGAAGATTACCTCTAGAAATTTTCTTTTGGCGGGACGGTTTTGTAGCCGTCTTTGGACCGGAGCAAAGGAGGATATTTCAAAAAGGTATTTCGCGGGTCTCCATCATGATTTGAGGAAGGCCATTCCGACCTCAAAGAAGGGCGTATTAAAAAGTCGATTTGCCGGATTGGATAAGTTTTACAAACTGCTAGGAATTTGCTTTTGAGGTGAGGAGCTTGAGGTCGCCGTTGAGGGG
>JAPKDJ010000003.1 GCA_026421245.1 Akkermansiaceae bacterium
GTAAACTCGGAAAGCTCGACGCCCGCTTCCGCGACCACACCATCAAGCTCTTCGCACGCCACGGCATCCAGTCCGTCGCTTACTGGCACCCCACCGACGAACCAGCTTCGAAGGACACCCTCGTCTACATCATCCGCCACGACAGCGCCGCCGCGGCCAAGAAATCCTGGAAAGCCTTCGGAACCGACCCCGCCTGGAAGAAAGCCGCCCGCGAGTCCGGCGTCGGACGCCTCGCCACCCGTCCCGAATCCGTCTACATGACCGCCACCTACTACTCGGCAATTCGCTGAGAGCCTGGTGACCGGTTCGCGTGCCCAACACATCATGTCATATTGCCCCGGTTTCTTCGTCGTGCCCTCGTGATATATTGGGCGATATCCGTGCTCGAAAGGACTCCCCTCTCCGATCCCCTCAAGCTCCCCATCCAAAAAGCAAATTCCTGCAATTGCTGGTTTAGATTCGCAGAAGGGGCTCCGGCATGCGAAGGAGACCCGTCGTCCCTCCTGTATCATGAACTCTCTACTATCAACCTCACTCCTCTTAGTCGCTCTCTCGGGCTCTGCCACTGCAGACGACTGGCCACAGTGGTTCGGCCCGCAACGCGACGGGGTTTGGCGGGAGACCGGGATTATCGACAAGTTTCCAAGTGACGGCCCCAAGGTTCTCTGGCGCACACCCGTCAACCGTGGATATGCCGGACCATCGGTCGCCGGTGATCGTGTTTTCGTCATGGATCGCAAGGCGCTCAACACTCCCGAAGCAAAAGCCGAGGGGGCGCGCACCGGAAACAAGCAAGGGAACGAGCGTCTTCTTTGTCTCGATGTAAGCACCGGCAAAGTGATCTGGGAAAAAGCCTACAACTGCCCCTACACCATGTCCTATTCGGCTGGCCCCCGGGTCACTCCGATTGTCGATGGAGACCGCGTCTACACCTTTGGCGGAGAAGGAAATCTCATTTGCCGCTCGACCAAGGATGGAGCAGAGAAGTGGTCTCACGATTTCAAGAAGCTCTTCGCGGTGACAACCCAGACCTGGGGATTCGCGGCAGCACCTCTCGTGTATGGCGATCTCTTGATCTGTCTCGGAAGCGGCGATGGCACAACTGCCGTGGCTTTCCACAAGGTGACCGGCAAGGAAGTCTGGCGATCTGTTTCAGCCAAACATCCCGGCTATTGCCCGCCGCGCATCGTCAAGCATGCCGGCCGCGATCTCCTCATGATCTGGCATCCGGAGGCCGCCAATGCTCTCGATCCACTGACGGGAAAAATCTACTGGAGCATTCCCTGGAAAATTCGCTACGGCCTCACCATCGCAACTCCGCAGATGATTGACGAAGAGCATCTCTTTCTCTCCGGCTTCTACGACGGATCCATGCTCCTCAAGCTCCAGAAGGATGAATCCACCCCAGAGATCGTCTATCGCACGGAGCACGCCAGCGAAAAGAAGACGACCCACCTTCACGGCATCATGAACACACCCGTGTTGCGTGACGGTCATCTCTTCGGAGCCTGCAGTTACGGACAGTTCCGCTGCATGGAGGCTCTCACCGGGAAGCGGGTGTGGGAATCCCTCAAGCCCATCGCCCTTGAGAAACCCGTGCGCTGGGGCACCGTCTTTGTCACCCCTCATGAAGGCCGCTACTTTCTCTTCACCGAGAAGGGTGACCTCGTGATCGCGAAGTTTTCCGTGAAAGGCTACGAGGAAATCGATCGCGCTCACGTCATCGAACCCAATGGCCTCGATCTACGGCAACGCGACATCGTCTGGTCACACCCTGCCTACGCCAGAAAGTGCGCCTTCATCCGCAACGACACCGAAGTCATCTGCATCTCGCTCGCGAAGTAGCGAAGAGCTAGCCGATGCATAGTGCAAAGGTGAATCCCCCCAATCCCAGTAACTTCAATGGTTCTACGGCGGGAGCATTTTGACGCAGAATTGGACCTTTTTGAGGCTCGTCGCCCTCAAGCGATCAACCCAAAAAGAAAATTCTTAGCCGCCTCCCTCCTAGGCGAGCCCGGGGAAAGACATCGATGAAACGGAGCACGGGTCTCCAGTTTCATAAGAGCAGGAACTCTACGACCTCAGTGAGGACATCGCCGAATCCCACCTCCTCCTCAAAAAATCCCCCGATCTGGGCGACCCCCTCTACTCATTCCATTTTGACCCCCTCATTCCATCGGCCCCAAGCTCTCCTCACAAGGGAAAAGAAGAGGTTGATAGGTCAACGTTTCACTTCGGATTCCTGTCGTTTCTCAATTAGTCGTTTTACCATCCAATCACCATGAACTCATCCATTCTCAAAGCACTCCTCCTGGCCGCACTGGTCGTTTCGCCACCCATTCATGCAGAAAACGCCCCCGCAAAGGCGATTCCCGTCAAGAGTGGTCAGAAAATCGCCTTCCTCGGTGATTCCATCACCGCCGCCGGAGCACGCGAAGGTGGCTACTGCCAACTCGTGATCGAGGGACTGAAGAAGGAAGGCATTGATGCATTGTCGGACAACTTTACTTAATTGGTAAGGACAACACTCATTAGCTGAGTGAATGGGATCCTTCACATTCTGGCTTTGCCAGAACCGCATAAATCGGGTAAGCGCGGGGCGGATTCACAAACCATCTACCTCTTTCCACCATGCTCGACATCAAAGTCATCCGCGAAAATTCTGAACTCGTCAAAGAACGCCTCGCCAATCGCCACGATAGCTCGGCGGAGCTCATCGACGAAGTCCTCGCCTGCGACGAAACCCGTCGCAAAAACGAAACCGCCAAGCAGGCCCTCCAATCGGAGCGCAAAACCACCTCCAAGGAGATTGGAAAGCTTCGTGCCAATGGCGAAGACTCATCCGCCATCGAATCCGAAGTGAAGAAGATCGGAGAGACGATCAAAGCCCTCGATGACGAAGCCAGCAAAGCCGCCACCCGTCAGGAAGAGCTTCTCCTCAACATCCCCAATCTCCCCCACGAGGACTGCCCAATCGGTGCCGATGAGGAATCCAACCCCGTCATCCGAAATTGGGGCGAAAAGCCTGCCCTCTTGAACGCTCGAGATCACCTTGACCTGGCGGAAGCCAAAGGGTTCATCAGCTTTGATGACGGGGCCCGCCTCTCAGGTTCAGGCTTCGCCGTCTACCGCGGGAAAGGAGCCCGCCTCCAGCGTGCCCTCATTCAATTTCTCCTCGACCTTCAGTCCCGTGAAAACGGATACGAAGAAGTCAACGTTCCACATGTCGTAAAGCGCGAATGTATGGTCGGCACGACCCAACTCCCCAAGTTTGAAGACGATATGTACGGCATCGAAAACAATGAGATGTTCCTCATCCCGACTGGCGAAGTGCCCATCACCAACCTCTACCGTGATACCCTCCTTACAGAAGAAGACCTTCCCATCAAAATGACGGGTCACACCCCTTGCTTCCGCCGTGAAGCCGGAAGTGCTGGTCGCGACAATCGTGGCATCATCCGCATGCACCAGTTTGACAAAGTTGAGCTCGTTCAAATCGTACATCCCGAAACCTCGATGGATAAATTGGAAGAACTCACCGCCCATGCCGAATCCGCTCTTCAAAAACTCGGCCTCCACTATCAAGTCATCGAGCTTTGCACTGGCGATGTCGGCTTTGGATCACAAAAGACCTACGACATTGAAGTGTGGGCACCCGGCCAGGGCAAGTATCTCGAAGTCTCCAGCTGCTCCTGCTTCGGAGACTACCAGGCCCGCCGCATGAAACTCCGCTACAAGGATGGCGACGGAAAAAACAACTTCTGCCACACCCTAAATGGATCCGGCACCGCCCTGCCCCGCCTTCTCGTTGCCGTCCTTGAGCAATGCCAGGATGCTGAAGGCACGATTGCCATTCCTAAGGCCCTCCAGCCATACTACGGCGAAGCGACCCTCTAAACCCCTGATTCCAACCACTCTTCCAATACGGGATCCTCCGTAACCGGACGGGCCATTATTTTGACCCTGCTTTGAGAGAAGAGTCATCGCCCGCCTCCCGCCGCTCTGCTCTCGGTTAGGTCACCTGCAATCCTTTCTAACATGAGCTATCATGCCCAAATCCCGGACGAAGTGCGTTCGCGCCTAGCCTCACAAAGGCGAAAAACTGTCATGAGCAGATTTATCATCTGCCCAAATCTCCTCGCTTTTCCTTCTCTTTCTAGTTTTTAAAGTGATTTCGGAGCAGCACGAGATCGACGAACTTCAGATTATTTCAACAGATAACAAAGATTCCGAGCCGTTTATCTAGCCGAAGATCAGCGTCCACTAAAACCCTTCGCCACCCAGTCCACAGTCGACCCGGGTGATCGCCGCAAGATCTTTCTCCAACATCGCCGTTCCTGAAACGAGCCGCCAATCTGTTGATATCGGAACGGGAGACGTTCTTGGAGCTGACTGGGGCGTATCCACTGACTTCGATGGAGGGGGATTTGGAAAATCCTCCTCCAGGGTTTCGGAGGGCGTTGCAGCGCGACCAAGCGACAAGAACGGTTGAAGGAAGGAGTAGGAATTCCCAAGTGCAAAGTTACCATCCTCAAGGCTCTCCGCTAATTTTCAAAGCGCCCTAAATTCAGCGAAGAATGTATTGTTGGTTATATTTTCCCGTCTGCCAACGACTGACAAAGAGAGAACGTCCCGCGAGGAATCACTCAAAATACTTGCTTCCCCTCGATTCGTGGTTAAAACCGCCGCCCTGCGTGTCAGACTCACTTAAAATCGCCCTCCCAAAAGGAAGCCTTCAAGAACCGACTCTCCGTCTTCTTGAAAAGGCTGGCTACAACATCTACACCTCTGATCGAGGCCTCCGCCCGTCATCCGATGACGATGGCCTCGACATTTATATGATCCGCGCGCAGGAGATTGCCCGATACATTGATCAGGGATTCATTGACTGTGGAATTACCGGCTTGGATTGGGCTTACGGCCACGATGTTGATCTTGTCGATCTCGCCGAACTTCCTTACTCCCGCGCTTCAACCCGCCCTACCCGCTGGGTTCTCGTGGTCCCTGAAGATTCCCCCATCAAAACAGTTCAAGACCTTGAGGGAAAGCACATTGCCACCGAAGGCATCGAAATCACCAAGCGATACCTCGCCGAAAAAGGAGTCAACGCCCACGTCGAATTCTCTTGGGGTGCCACCGAAGTGAAAGTTCCTGATCTCGTCGATGCCATCGTCGATGTCACCGAAACGGGTTCTTCCCTCCGGGCCAACAAACTCCGCATTGTCGACGAACTCCTGTCCTCCTTCCCCCACTTCTACGCCAGCAAGGCAGCTTTCGCCGACGAATGGAAGAAAGGTAAAATGGAGCGAATGGTCATGATGCTCAAGGGAGCGCTTGAAGCCCGCGACAAAGTTGGGCTTAAACTCAACCTCCCGGAAGCCTCTCTTGATGCCGTCCTGGAACGCCTCCCCTCTCTCCGCCGTCCTACCGTGGCAAAACTTACCGAAGAAGGCTGGCTTGCACTCGAGACCATTATCTGCGAGAAAGTCGCTAGGAACCTCATCCCGGACCTAAAAGAACTGGGTGCCGAGGGCATCATCGAATATCCACTCAACAAAATCGTTTCTTAAACGACACAAACACTTTAACGGAATTGCGGTTTCAGAAATCCGCAGAAAACCAAGCCAACAACTAATTATTATGGGCAACCTCAAAAAGCGTCGGAAGACCAAGATCAGCAAGCATAAGCGCCGCAAGCGCATGAAGGCCAATCGCCACAAGAAGCGCCTTCGTTACAAGTCCTAGTGCGACTTACCTGATCCGGTCGGGCAGACCGTTTTACTCCTGCTCACCTCCACCGCCGAAGTTCCTTCGGCGGTTTTCTTTTGTCCGGTCACAAAAAATTGATTTTTTTTCCTTAATTAGTAGTAAAGTTGGAAACGTGTGCCAAAGTCCCGAAGAATGAACAAGGAATCGGATAGCATCCTGCGTGTCTACATGAACGAGATTGCCAAGACAGATCTCCTCACTATTGGGGAGGAACTGGAGCTTGCAGAGCGTATCAAGGACGGTGACTCCGAAGCCCGCGATCATATGATCCGAGCCAACCTCCGACTTGTCGTCAAGATCGCCAAGGACTACTCAAACTACGGGCTGCCTCTCGCTGACCTCATCTCCGAGGGTAATATTGGCTTGATGAAAGCTGTCGAAAAATACGACCCCGAGAAAGGTGGCAAGCTCTCCACCTACGCCTCCTGGTGGATCAAGCAGTCGATCAAGCGCGCCCTCTCAAACCAGAGCAAGACCGTCCGCCTTCCAGTCCATATGGTCGACAAAATTGCCCGCCTTCGAAAAATTACGGTCTCACTCACCGAGGAACTTGGACGCGAGCCCAGCGATGACGAATTGAGCGAAATCCTCGGCATCCCCCGTAAGAAGCTCGCCTTGCTCAAGCAGGCCGCCCAGCGCCCTACTTCTCTCGACGCTCCGGTAGCCGAAGATGGCGCAACCACCTTCTCCGAGACAATCAGCGACTCCAATGCGATCGACCCATCCGAGGCTCTTACAGCCAAAGAGATGCACAATGAACTAGGCCCGCTTCTCAAGCTTCTCGATCAACGTGAAACAGCGATTATCGGTGCACGCTACGGCCTCAACGGCAAAAAGCCCCTCACCCTTGAAGAAATTAGTCGGGACTTTGGCGTCACTCGCGAAAGGATTCGCCAACTTCAAAATATCGCCCTCGAGAAGATGCACCGCGCCCTCGGCAAGAAGGAAAATCCCATTCCCGTTCTTTCCAGCGAAGCCTAATTAGCTCAGAACTTCAGTTTCAAAAGCGGATCCCTGACAACGGGGTATCCGCTTTTTTTAGGGCTTTGTCAGTTCACCCATCATCACCAATGCCTCTCCGTTGAACACGCATCCATCACCTCGTTTGCAAGATCCTCTTCATCACTGGTTTCGGGCTACTTGAAAACAAAGGCATATCCTTCCGTCTTCATCTCGACGAAAAAGCAGGAGAGAAGCACACAGCACAACGATCCGAACAGAGACACCTCATGCCAACGTAGTTTCTCTGGAACGGGAACCCTCACCAAAAAATGGTGCCAGCTCTACCGGTCGACTATCGCCGTATTTGCACCAGCGCTTTCCACCCACAAAATCGGCGGAGCGATCCGGTGACCACTCCGCCGAAGAAGATCCAAGCCGTGTCACATCAACGGAGCCAACTGAATCGTCACGCGACGATTCGCTTGCCGCCCTTCAGCGGTGCTGTTTGTCGCCGCAGGAGCATCAGGTCCTCGTCCGACAATCCGAAAACGCTGAGGGTTCACTTTCCCGTTTTGCAGGAATCCCGCCACACTAATAGCGCGAGATTGCGACAGGCGATAATTGTAATCACGTTGCCCGACACTGTCGGTGTGTCCGGTGATATCGACGAGAGTCTTATCATACTTATTCAAGACCTTGGCCACCGACGTCAACGTAGGATAAAACTGCCCGCTGATGGATGCTCTGCCTGTTGAAAAAGTAATATCGCCAGGCATGATCAAATTAATCTGATTTCCACTCCGGCCAATCCCAACTCCGGTGCCCTCCAGCTCGCGGCGAAGCACGGCCTCTTGCTTGTCCATGTAAGCCCCGATCCCACCTCCCGCAATCGCTCCGATTCCAGCTCCCAGAAGCGCCTTCTGACGCCGGTCGGTTCGATCATTTCCTGAAAGTCCTCCCGCCACAGCACCAATAAGACCTCCCATGACTGCTCCGGTCATTGCCTTGGCGCGTTGGGCGTCCCTTGTGTAGGGATTGGCGGTTTGGCAAGAAGTTAGAATCAGGCTGCCGGATGCAACAAAAACCATCAGTTTGGAAATTATCTTCATGTGAAATAAGACTGCCTCGGACCTTGTTTAATTCACCTAAAATATTTCGTCGTTCCCGCATGGCTCATCTGACCTACCCTCCGGCTATGGCCAATGCCCTGCCCAATCCCTCCGGCGACGTTTTCATCTTGAACGAGTCCATTCTTTCCGACGGGAAACGAGCCTCCCGGGAAAGCCCTAGAAAGAGAATGATAATCCCTGTTCAAAGGAATCAGGATGCCTCGGTCCAACGGCTCCTCAACTTTCTCCAACCAGGCACCTACATCCGCCCCCACCGGCACCCGCTCCCCCACGCCACAGAATCAATCTGCCTTCTTGAGGGGCATCTCGAAATCCTCATCTTTCACCCCGGAGGAAAGATCAAGGAACGACACCATCTTACCCCGCAGTCTCCGCTTATCGACATCGAACCCGGAATCTGGCACGGGATGATTGTCAAAGCCCCCGACACCGTCATTTTTGAAGTCAAACAAGGACCCTATGATCCCGGAGCCGACAAAGACTTCGCAGCTTGGTCACCTCTTGAGGACGCCCCGGAAGCGGAGCTATATCTCGATTCCCTTCAATAAGGGAGATGTTTTCTTCGGTTCACCAACCAGTAGCACTGGTATGGGGAGAGCTCAATTTCCATCACCTCCGGATCAAGAGCCTCACCTGAAATCAGGTCGAACCAATCTTCAGTGACAACCAAATTGATACTGGCAACCGAGATGCGTTGCACCTCGCTTGACACATTGTGCAAGCAGAACACGTTCCGTCTCCGATCCACTGATTGACGCCAAAACGCGAAAATATGATCTCCGAGGTGCAACGTAAACTGCGCTGCATTTGGATGAAATGCGGGCTGATTTCTCCTCAATTTAATCAACTGAAGCAACTGCTTCAATACCCTTGCATGCGGAGACAGCTCATCATCTAGGATCTCGCCCAGCTCGTCAGCATCCCACCGACGACGATTAATGTGGCGATTCACACCGGTCTCCGAAACTCTCTCCAAATCGTTTCGAGTCCCTAATAAACTCTGAATATAGAAGGCGGGGATCCCTTCAAGCGAGAGGAGAATGGCGTGGGCACAGAGAAACTTTTCTTCCGTCTCCAAAGCATCAAACAAGCTAATATTGATCTCGTAGGGGCGCTTGCTTCCATCCGGCAGTGTGCACTCGGAAATCAATCCACCGTTGGAGACCATTCTGTCCACAAGCGAGTCAATCTCCTCCAGAGACAACAAACCTTCCGCAGGTCTCAATCCGATCCCATCATGTGAAGCAATGAAGTTGAAATACATCGTTCCCGGCTGGGCAGGCGGCATACGCCTCAACCATTGGATAAGGCAACGGCAATTTCCATTCGTCAACGCATAGAGTAATAGTGGCGGAAGCGAAAAATTATAGATTCCATGGGCTTCGTTTCCGTTCCCAAAGTAGGAAAGATTCTCCTGATTGGGGATATTGGTCTCGGTGATGATCACCGCATCGGGTTTGACATGCTCAACCAAAGCGCGGAAGAGCCTCACCAGCTCATGCGTTTCGGCGAGATTAATACATCCTGTTCCGATTTTTTTCCAAACAAACGCCACCGCATCGAGCCGGAAGACGCCGACCCCGTAATCGAGGTGAGAACGGATAATCTTCACCAACTCGACCAGTAAATCCTTCTCTTTGAAATTCAGATCAATCTGGTCATGCCCGAACGTGCACCAGACATATTTGGTCCCCGCCCGGGTTTCGGTTTCGCGAAGCAGATCACTTGTCCGAGGCCTTACCACTTCACTCAAGTCATCATCCGGCGAAGCCTCGAAAAAATATCTCCTGCCGGGCTCCTCGTTTTGTTCAAATTGCTGAAACCACTCGTGTGAAGCAGAACAATGATTCACCACCAGGTCGGACATGATCCGGTAATCTTGAGAAAGCGCTTCCAGATCGGACCAATCTCCAAGGGAAGGGTTCACCTCGTTGTAGTTCGAGACCGCGAAACCATCGTCCGAAGTCCAAGGGAAATAGGGCAGCACATGAACAATCGAGATCGCATCTCCAAGCCTCGTTGTTACGAACTCCTTCAATTCTGCCAGCGGAGTTCCCTCCTTTGGTAAAATCGTGTCACCATAAGTAATCAAAGCCACATCCTGCTCTGTCCAATGGTTGGCATACGGAACAGCATCGAAGAAATGCTCACGTAAGCGCATGGCATCGACGAGACGCTCGGCAAGCCCGGAGTGATTTCCCTTCCCGTAGATTACAGAAAGATGGCCCTCAATTCTGAGAATGAGTTGATCGAGCGGGCTCATGATTTACGAGAATTCCTTGTGATCCTCTTCAACAGCCTCAACCAATCGCTCATAAACATCCGGCATGGCGCTGCACACCCGTGACCAGCTGGGAATGAAGGGCTTTTCGTAAGGAGAACTCAGAAACATTTTTCCGGCCGTGATAATGTTCTCGGCAAAAAGCTCAACCGCTTCTTCCTCCTTGTGAACATCCAACTCGAGACCATTAATGATGGCGTCGTTCTTATAACGTTCCACAAAATCCAGAGCATTCCGGAAATAGGAAGCCTTCAAAGTCCGGAACATTTCTTTACTGAACACCGTCCCCATCACCGCCATTTTCCGGTAGACAAGTTTGCAAATATCGATCGACATCTTCGACAATCCTTTTGCCTGATCATCAACAGAAATATCCTGATGCTTGTGATCATAGACCTCGGCAATGTCGACCTGACACAGCTTGTTATTAGAGTAATTACGGAACATCTCTGAGAGGGTTCCCATCTCGAGTCCCCAATCACTCGGCATCCGAATGTCCGGAATCACGCCTATCCGAAAAGAGAACTCCCCTGCAAGCGGATAGCGGAAACCATCAAGATAAGAGAGATACTCGCTCGGCCCCGTTACTTGCTCCAGAGAGCGCAAGAGGGGCGCAATCAACAACCGCGTCACTCGCCCGTTGAGACTCCCGTTGGCAATACGCGGGTAGTAACCCTTCGCAAATTGGTAGCTGAACTGTGGATTCGCCATCGGATAAATCAGCCTCGCCAAGAGCGACCGATCATAGGTCACGATGTCGCAGTCATGGAGCGCAATCGCCTCCGCTTTGTCCGTCGCCAGCATGTAGCCAAGGCAATACCACACGTTCCGCCCTTTCCCCTCCTCCTCTGGAGCAAGCCCCTGCGATTTCAATTCGGCGTCCAGCGCCCGCAATCGCGGTCCGTCATTCCACAATACCCGGTGGTGCTGGGGCAGTTCTCCAAAAAACTTCAGCGCCTCCCGATATTGCCCTTCATCCGCCCGATCCAGGCCAACAACGATCTGATCTAAGTACGGGACCTGCTTTACTTCTGCCAAAATCCTCGGCATCGCCTCGGTTTCTAATTCCGAAAAAAGCGAAGGTAGCAGCAGACCCATCGGACGCTTTTTCGAGAAACCAACGAGCTCCGCCTCGAGCTCTACGAGCGGGCGCCGAGTGAGATTATGAAGAGTGGCGACCGAGCCGCCTTGGTGAAAATCAGCCATCGTTTGTGTTTTTCTGCGATTGAGGAATTTGAAGTTGATCGAGAATCCGCGTCATCATTTCCGCCCATCCTCGCGGACCTGTTTCGGTGCTACGAAGAACATCATCGGCCTCCAGCACAAACCCATCGGGAGCGGCGATCACAACGCCAATATCAGCCGCCTTGAGCATCGCCAAATCATTCTGCCGATCGCCCAGCGCGATGATTGCAGCCTCATCCTTCTTTAAATGCGCCAGCGGCTTTCCCTTATCGGTCTGCCCCAGCACATGCAAAAATCTTCCTCCCTTAAACGTCATCAAACCACGCTCCACGAGCATTTCGCAAAACTCCTCCTCCTTCTCCGGAGTATCCTGCCACACCAAAGGTTCACTGAAATGCCGATTCGCTGATCTCTCCGCTGACTGCCGCCCCAGCCCCGTCCATTCCATGATCTCAGTCGCCGAAACGTCCGAATACCCCTTGAATTTAAACTTGGCTCGCAACGGTTTGAGCACACCGAGGATTTTGGCCCGGGGAGTCCCAAACACTGTGACGTTCTCGCCATCGTAGAGAGCCGACCCATTCTCCACGATATACGGAGCTTCATTGCCAAAATCCCCCCGCATGGCCAACCACTCGGCACGCGTCTTGCTCGTGTTCACCACCATCGCAATTCCCGCCTCATCCATCCGATCAAGAACCGGCAAAACCTCCTCAAACGAATAGTCATCGTGGTCCAAAAGCGTCCCATCCAGGTCGCTGACCACCAATAACTGGACTGTTTGCTCTGCCATCCCCAAGGACGTAGCGCATCCCGTGCCAAATCCCGATTTCAAAATCCCAAAAGCCCCCTATCCTCCTCCCATGCCCGAACTCGCTGAAGTCGAACTCGCCCGCCGCCAGTGGGCCGCATTCCACGGAGATGCCATCTCTTCCGTCGATGTCCACCCCAAGGCTCGCATCTACCGCGACTGCCCGGCTCCTGCCCTCAGGATTCTCAAAGGGAAGAAGCTTCTCTCCTCAAAAGCCCACGGCAAACGCATGCTCTTTTCCTTCGGACCCGAGCTTCATCTCGAAGTCCATCTCGGCATGTCCGGCAAACTCTCCACCGCCCCGCGAAATCACGAGGAACACAAACACGATCATCTCATCATCAGGACCGACAAGGCCGCCCTCATTTTCAACGACTACCGCATGTTTGGCCGGGTCATGCTCCACGACTGCACCGATCCCTGGGCGGAGCTCCCGCCCCAACCGCAAGATTCTAAATTCTCCCTCGCCCGCGTTCGTAAACTCATCGAACGCCACCCCAAAAAGCCCCTGAAAGCCCTTCTCCTCGACCAAAACGCCTGCCCCGGTATCGGCAACTGGATGGCCGACGAAATCTGCTGGCGCCTCGGCCTCCACCCCGCCATTCCCACTGGCCAACTCGATCCCGCTCCTCTTCGAAAAGAAATTCGCTTCGTCACCCTCGGCGCCCTGAAACACGTCACCGAAAAAAACGAAACCGCCTCTGTCTACGGCTTCGCTCCCGGCACCTACGTCGCCAACGTCCCGCCCAAAACCTGGCTCTTCCAGCATCGGTGGAAAAAAGGCGGCACCTGCCCCAAGTGTAAAACCGATCTCGCCCGCGACACCATCGCCAGCCGCACCACTGCCTGGTGCCCCGCCTGCCAAGCCATGACCCCCTCTTGACCTCTCCAAGGAAAGACGGCTCTGGAAGCGCGCGTGCGCTTACCCCGACATCGACCTCAACGCGCCTAGCCCCAGCGTGGGCGAAAAGTTGAAACGCAAACCTTGAATTTTCCCGAAACTCCTGCCATGGTAAGCGCTTCCCCGTTTTTTCAGATGCAATTTCTCTCAATCGAAGAATCAAACGCCACTCACTTGGAGTCTCTCATTCATCTCGCCGCCGAGATGAAGTCGACCCGTGGTGCGCACTCGAATCTCCCACTCGCTGGCCAAACTTGGGCCATCATTTTCACAAAGGCCTCCACCCGAACCCGTGTCTCCTTCGAAGTTGGGATTCGCGAACTCGGCGGCAATGTCATGTTCCTTTCCAAGAATGACATTCAACTCGGCCGTGGCGAGCCTATCAAGGACACCGCCCGCGTTCTCGGGCGCATGGTTCACGGGGCCGTCATCAGAACCTTCGCTCAACAAGACGTGGTGGACTTCGCCTCTTACTCAGGGATTCCGACCATCAACGCCCTCACCGACGAGGAACATCCCTGCCAAATCCTTGCCGACCTTCTCACCATCCGAGAGAAGCTCGACACCTGGGCTGGGAAGAAAATCGTCTTCATCGGCGACGGCGATAACAACATGTCCCGCTCCTGGATGTGGGCTGCCAAATACCTCGGTTTCGAGTTAGTTGTTGCGGCTCCTGCGTCCTGCCTTCCTCAAAAAGATTTCATGGATCGTCTCGATGCTTCCAACGTCACCCTCACCATCGATCCTGTGGAGGCTGTCAAAAATGCTGACGTCATCAACACGGATGTTTGGCTCTCCATGGGGCAGGAAGGGCAGGGCGAGAAAGAAGCCCTCTTCGGCGACTATCAAGTCAACGAGAAGCTTCTCTCCCACTGTGCCGACAAGCACATCGTCCTCCACTGTCTCCCGGCCTACCGTGAGAAAGAAATCACCGAAAGCGTTCTGGAAGCACATGCCGACACCATCTTCCAGCAAGCGGAAAACCGCCTGCACGCTCAAAAAGCCGTCCTCGCAGCCCTTGTGGAATGATCTCCCGAGAAATCAAAAAAGCCTGGGATTTTTTCCAGAACAAAGGCTTCAAAGAGACCTTACTTTCCCGTGACGCACCCTTTCTGATTCAGTTCGGAAAGTATGGCGCCTGTGGGGTGATTTCAGTCGTTGTCCTCGCCCTCGTCATCTATCTTGGCGAAACTCTCTTTCCTCGCTTTTTCTCGGAAGATCTTCCTGATCACACCTTGGCATGGAACACCGCGGCTCTTCACTTCATCGCTTTTGTCCCCTCAAATTTTGTGGCCTACGGCCTCAATCGCTGGTTGGTCTTCACACCCGGGCGGCACTCGGCAAAGAAGGAACTCACCCTCTTCACCCTCATCTCTCTTTTGAGCTTCTCCTTAGGCGAAGTCCTTCCGTTCTGGCTCATCAACAACTTCGACCTACCCCGACCCGTTGTTCACTTTTCCTTCATCATCTCCTCTGCGATGGTGAACTTCGTCTGCCGGAAGTTCCTCGTCTTCGAGAAGTAGTCCTTAACGTCACTCCTTCGCCGATTTCTCGAGAAAGTCAGGCTTCTTGGTGAGATACTTTTCCATCACCATTTCGGTAAAGGGGTCAAAGGGTTCGTATCCGTCCTTGAAGTTTCGATTGAGGATAACCGCCTCAACCTCGCCCTCACTCCAAACATAACTCAGGAGCGGATTCGTCCACCCCCAATGCTCAATGTCCCCGTGATCAGCAGGATTCACGAAGCCTTTTTCCTCCTGGAGGATCACTTTGAAATCACGGCGAAACTCCCACCAACTCTGGAGGTGCCTGACGTGAAGCAGTGAGACCGCCACGATCAAAACTGAGACCGAGAGCAACCAGTAGCGGGTCATTTCAAACTCAGACAAACTGATGATCATGGTCGCCAACATGAGGAGAGGCAGGGCGGTGAGCGTCAGCGTCCGTGTCGAAAAAGCCACCCCTCCCCAGATCCCCGGAGAGAACAGTGAGATCACGCCAATGACCAAGGGAGTCGCCCAAGCGAGCATGAGGAGTTTTCGAGAAGACGTCACAACACCCCAGATATTCAAGACGACAAAGGACACTCCCAGCCAAGGATACGGATGCCCGAGCGAGGCGATGATGGAACCCAAAAAGCTACTGCGGTTGTCAGCATCGCGAGGAAAGAGAATCCAAGCGAGGGCGATTGCGACCGAGGCAAAGGCAAGCGATGCCAATGCCACACTTCCCCACCGTTCCCGAGGACGGCGGGCCAGCCAAGTCCGAAAACCGAAGAGAACCGTGAAAATAGCGCCGGTCGCGACCGTGCTTTCGTAGAGCTTTAAATGCGCAATCAGAAGAAGAGCAGTGAGGACTTGCTCTAGAAGATTAAGAGGACGGCGGAGAATTCCGAAGTAGAAGATGGGCCAAACGAGCGAAAGCAGGACCATGTGTTCACCATAGAGGAGGTTCCAACCCGCCAGATTCAAACTCACGAGAGAGATCAGAAACAGGAAGATGAGTTCCGGACGCCCGCGGGTGGCGTAGAGCGAGATGACAAAGGCCAATAACCAAGGAAACCAGATCCCGAGACCGAAGAGATTTTCAAGCACCGTGAGATCGGTGATCCCTGATCTCACCCCTAGGACGAGGGGCCATTGCGTGAGAAATTCGGCATGCGCGCGGGAGGGCGCGATGTGGGTGAAGTTTCCGTTATCGAGAATGATTGCGAAGTAAAAAGATCCATCACTCCCGAAGTAGGTATCCACCGAAAAACCAATCCAGAGACAGCCGCTGATGACTGCAAAAAGAACGATTGCGATCGCACGGAGCCGACCGGGGAGGATTTTTGAATCGAGCGGAGAACTCATAATAATCACTTTTCAAGGCCCACCTTTTCGGCGACCAAGAACTCAGGGCGCGCCTTCACTTCAGTGTAGATGCGATTGAGGTATTCCCCGATGACTCCGAGAAAAAGAAGCTGAACCCCGCCGAGAAAGAGAATGGTCACAATCGTAGCCGCGAATCCCGGCACGATGGGCAGTCCCATTTCCAGGAAAGGTCCCGGGTAAATCTTCTGGATAATGAAGAAAAACGCACCCAGCGCTGAGAAAAACGACACCAATAACCCCACATACGACGCCAGACGGAGCGGCACCCCGCTGAAGGAAAAGAGCCCGTCACTCGCCAATCCGAGGAGCTTTCTAAAGGTATACTTCGGCTCTCCCGCGAAGCGTGCACTCCGTTCGTATTCCAGCCCAGTCTGACGGAACCCCGACCACGCCCGAAGACCTCGAAGAAAACGGTTCTTCTCCGGAAACGCCACCAGCGTATCGACGACCTTCCGGTCGAGGAGACTGAAGTCACCCGCATCGAGCGGAAAACCCTCGATCTCGGTCATCGATTTCATCAGTCGGTAAAAACAAAAGTAAGCCGCCCTTTTAAAGATCCCCTCTTTGCGCTTCTTCCTCACCGCATAAACCACCTCAAAACCCTCGCGCCACTTTCCAATAAGATCCTTGATCAGCTCAGGAGGATCTTGAAGGTCAGCATCGATAATGGCAACGACTTCGCCAGTGGCCGATTCCAGCCCAGCCGAGACCGCTGCCTGATGGCCAAAGTTCCGACTAAGGATCACGACTTTCCACTTAGAGTTGCGGGCATGTTGCTCGCGGAGGAGTTCGACGGTCTGGTCGCGGGACCCATCATCGACACAAACCACCTCATAGTCTTCCGGCCACTCTGCCGCGACTTTCTCAATTCGCTCAAAGAGAGCCGGAAGCGATTCCTCCTCGTTGTAGCACGGGACGATCACGCTCAGTGATTTGGGACTCTCTTTCATAAATGGGGCCGCATCCCTAACACTCCGTGGGACAACAGGCAATCCCTCACGGAGCCTCAATCACGAGGCTAAATTCAGAAAATAATCTCTCCGGCGCATCGGGAAACTTTTCAAGCAGAAGCTTTTGCCATTCGGCCGGTTCGACGGCCTCCATCACACTCCCTTCAGGCCCGATGATGTCATCAAGGTGAATCTTCTCGGGTGGCTCATACGAAAAAGGATTCTCCCAACGAAATGTCGCCACCCAGTCATCTCGATACCAGGCCATACAAACCCCGCTCACTCCGGTATTGCAGGCAAAGGTTATCTGGGTCTGCTCCTCGTCAACGGCTTTCAATAGAGATTTCCCCGGAGTGCCTAGAACTTCCGGAAGACCCAAAATATCACGAAGACTCGGAACGAGATCCAGATGAGAAGCAGAAGGCTGTGGGGGAGCATTTGTTCCCTTCGGCCACTTGATCAAAATTGGAACCTGGGTCTGAGCCGGGAGGAGCGACGAGCTATGAAACCAACTTCCGTTTTCATAAAACTCCTCACCGTGATCACCGGTCACCATGATAATGCTGTCATCATAGCGACCCATTTCCTTGAGTCCGTTCACGAACTCCTCAACTTGATAATCCACCCATGCCACCGAATTGTGGTAGCGACGCTTGATCGAGGCAATCTCCTCCTCGTCCGGGAAACTCGGCACACCGGCCCCGTCGTAATGATCCTCGTAAGGGACCTTGAAATCTTCCGGCCAGCGATATCCATAGTGAGTGGACTCAACCGCAATAAAGTGGAAATTTCCGCTCGAAGGCGAAACCTGCAGTGACTGAAGAGCTGAAGCAAACGATTCCTTTTCCCGGTCTGGAATCTGTTCGTAATAATGCTGCCAATGAATCTCACCTTCCCGAGATTGTGCATAAACGTGGAAGAGATCCTCTTTCGAACCAAAGCTCGTCGCCCCCATATTCCGATAGGTGAGATCACAGACCGTCCGAATCTCCATACGATAGTCCGCACGCTTTAAAATATCGAACCAAGCGGGGGTTCCCAACTCCTTCTTGTCGACAAAGGAGGCTTTGTCACCCGCCCAAAAGACGGGAAGAACTCCGTGAAAAAGTCCGTACCATGAAAGCGCAGTGGAATTAGAAGTCGCCCAGGTTCTCCCGAGCTGCTGGCATTCGTTGTCGCGAAAATCAGTCAAAAACGGGGCATGTCCCGGAGCAATGGCATCCTGCCGCGTGCTCTCCATCATGATGATGAAAATGTCGGGCCGCTTGACGTCATCCGCCGGTTTCACCTCAGAATTTGGCACCGCCTTTGGGAAGAACTTCACCTGAAATTCCGCCACTCCCAAAGGAGGCTCCAGTCCCCGTGTCAGATGAATATCGTAAACGTTGTGCTCCCAGCGAAGGGCATTGCGAGACTTCCAACCGGTCCCAACTGCCTTCTCAGCCCAGACCCCGCCCCACAAGCCAAGAAGGAAGACAACGAGAGCCCAGCGGGGCATTTTTAAGCGTGAGGCCCACTTACGGTCCGCCAGCCAATGGCACAGCAGATAAACTCCCCACACGATCCCAAAAAATCCGACCACCACCACCCAGGGTGGAACTGCGACACCACTGGAGGCTAAATTTGCTCCCAGATCAAAACGTCCCATCTCATCAAGCTGATTGACCAAATTGATTACGGGATTCTTCCAAACAATAATTGCGATACAGTCTGCAACGATCACGAAGGGCAAAAACGCCGCAACCACCCAGGGCCAGCGGCGCATCCTCTTGGGCGCCAAAGCACCGGCCAAACCACACGCCAACCAGTAGCCCCCCACCACTACCGCTCCAGTAAGAATCCGGCCCAACATGGCGCTCATCTTTTCGAACCACGTGAAGGGAAAGCCATCGAGTACCAGATAATTGTGGAAGCCGAAAAAGCCCACCGACAAGATAAACCACATCCAGTGAAACTGATGCTTCTCCGCGCACCATCGACGGAAGCTCCCCGCCATCGTCCGCCCCGATAGCTTCAACCAAACGAGTCCGCCCAGGGTCGCTCCCCCGAGCGCCAACCAAATCGCAAGAATGACATTTCCTCCAAAATTCCCGGCCCCCTTGACCCACGGAGCACGAGGTCCGTCAAAGGCAATCGCAATAAAGAAAGGAAGCAACACAAGAACCGCCCCTCCCAACCAGAAGGGGCCGTGCCATCGATCACTCAGTTTTCGGTTCATCACACATCCGCCTACGCGGTTTGCCGTGTTATCACGCTCCCCCTCTTTAAGCAACATTCTCGCCGTTGTATAAAAACACGGTGTTTGTAATCGCGGGGGAAGAAATTGAATGCTCCCGAGGTAACCTATTGCTCGAAACACCGAGCTCATTCAAACGGAGCGAATCCTGAAAGCGATTTTAAAGACCGCTCTTGTGACGGGCGTGAGTTAAATGATCGCTGTAACCATTGCAGCGCGCATGGCGAGGCCATTTCATGCGCCGTTTATCACGGAGGGCTGATCGCTTTCATTCCCCTCACTGATCTGCTTCCTGCGAAAAGCTCTCCATCCCATCATGAATGAGGAGATCGAAGAAATCATCGATAAAAACAGCAACCGCCCGGTAGACTACTGGTCTTTTGCGGGCACCTTCACTTTTAAAATCGAAGCCGCAGCCGTTTCAGGATCCAATTGCTGTTCCAGAGACATTTTGATCGCCTCTGCAGTTCGAGGCACCACTGCATTGTGGACCTCTTTTCCGCCGACCATCACTTTGACTGGCTCATCCAGATTTAAAAGGTCATCACTCAGATAAAGAACCACCTCATCTTCTCCCGCGCCCGTGATGACGATGTCCTGCCCCTTCACTTCCGCTTCAATCACTCCCTTCGGATTTCCGCCTAGCCAATAAAAACGATCCGATCGGTTGCCCGATTTCCCCCAAACCACCGTTTTCGGACAGGCCTTTCGCGTCTTGGTCGCCATCCAAGGAACGGCCTCGGCGTCGTTCTTGTTCATCCAGTGCCCCAAATCCGCGTAGATCGTCACCTTGTGTTCATAACCTCCCCGCTCCTTTTGAAGCTTTTCCAGTTTCGTTTTCCATTGAGCCGCCACTTCATTTCGTTTGTAGGCAGTATCTTTCCCCCCCATGTAGATTCGGAAGGGTAAATTGTAGAGTCCGTCGGCCGTTGCGTCGTTGGGATGACCCGCCATCATGGTTGCCGCTCCAAGTCGATCGGCCATTCGAGGAGCCAATTGGTAAACTCCATCACCTCCGGCGGAATACCCCATTAGGTAAACTCGGTTCGGATCGACTCCATGCTTGGCCACCATACCTTCGATGAGCTTCGAAAAAAGCTGATCAATGTGTCCCTCGTGCCAGAGATTCCACGTATCGGTTGGAGCACGCGGAGCGACATACCAACCCTCTTTCGGAGCATAGAGTTGAATTTGATTGTTCCACTGCTGGTCATTCACTTTGGCCGGAGCCCCGCCACCACCGTGCATTGAGATATAGAGTGGCCGTTCACCCGCCTTGGCTTCGCCATAGAGTTTACCAAGACATCGCATTGTTTTTTCAGCAGCCTTGATTTCAAAATACTTGAAGCCCTGCTTCACATCCCGCATTTCAAGGGATCGGCTCTCTGCCAATTTGGCATATGTTTCATCAATAAGCTTGGCGGCTTCGTCTTTGGTGAGACCCGCCATAGCCAACGTTCCTGCCATCAAAAAACAACAAAAGAAACTTCTCATGGAGATGAGACTGAACGAGCTTCGACTGGGATACCATATTTTTCCCTGTTCTCGTCAGACAGTTTGACCGATACTGGTCTCATGAAATATCTCTCAATAGCCCTCACCGCGCTGATGGCAGGACTCGTCGCTTACTACGTTCAGGAAAGCCGAATCAAATCCCCCCAAGATGATCTCGTAAAAGCCAAAAACTCGTCGACCGCCCAAACAAACAAGCCACGTCGGGTTTCCCCGCCCGATCCTGTGACCAAATCAATCTCTGTGAGCGAAAGTCAAAGGCAACCCTCTGAAAGACCCGAAAAAGAAAACGACATAAAAGACGTCAATCCATTGCGCTTCGTAGCTGAAGTCATGCAAAGCGAGGCGGGGCGCACCATTCAGGCGTATCACTATAGAATGGACATGCAAATGATGGGCATGAATAAAGAGTAATTCCCTTCCTACGTGCGTATCAATGCCCAGGATCACCGAATCAATCATCTCCGACTTCCCGGGAGGGAAGCCCGTTTCGGCTTGGACTCTGACCGGTCGCGATGGGCTCTCCATCACCATTCTCACCTTTGGTGGAATCGTCCAGAGCATCGTAGTGCCAAACGAGGATGGTGACTTCGTCGACATCGTTCTCGGCTTTAAAAACCCGTCCGACTATCTTGGCTCTCACCCTTACTTCGGGGCGACGGCTGGCCGCATTGCAGGAAGAGTGACTCGCGGAAAACTAACGATTGCGGGAGAAAGCTACCCGCTCCCCATTAATGATCCTCCACATCACCTCCATGGGGGGATCTGCTCAATCGATAAACGAATCTGGCAAGCCACTCTCCTCTCCCGCAAAGATGGTGCGCCATCCTTGAAACTCTCTCTCACCAGCAAGGATGGGGACAACGGATACCCGGGACGGGTTGATCTCACGGCCACTTACACCATCACGCACAACAACCGTTTCATTTTCGAGACCGAAGCACGCAGCGACCGCCCGACACCTGTCAGCCTCACCCACCATTCCTACTTCAATCTTGCTGGTGAAGGCTATGGATCAACCGACGACCAAGAGTTAGAGATTTCATGCAACTCTGCTTTCGAAGCCGACGAATGGATGGGCTTGACCGGAAAATGTCACGACGTCGAGGGCTCTCTCAATGACGCCAGGTCAGCGAAACCAGTCGGGGAGTTTAGAAAGGGCCTTTGGAACGAACACGGAGACCTCTACTGGTTAGGCGAAAGTAATCAAGTCCGTCCGGTGGCCCGACTTCGCGATCCCCGATCGGGACGCACTCTCGAAGTCGCCACCGATTGTTCCTGCTTGCAATTCTACAGCGGAATCGGACTCGACGGGACTCTGGTCGGCAAAAGTGGAACTTCCTATCTTCCAGGTGCCGGCGTATGTCTGGAGTGCGAGGGATACCCCAACGCCTTCGATGACGGAAAACGCTTTGGCTCCATCATCGTCGAACCTAACAAACCACAACGAACCCGAACCGAATACCGCTTCAGCAACCAAGCCTGTTCTCTAATTTCATCATGAGCGACCTTTCGTCCAATCCCCGCATCGGAATCATCGGCAGTGGCTTCATCATCAATGATTGCCATCTCCCGGCCTATCGCAAACAGGGATTCAACCCCGCCGCCATAGCATCTCGCACAAAAGTCCACGCTGAAAAGGTCGCCTCGACCCATAACATCGCGACCGTTCACGATTCGATCGACAACCTCCTCGACAATCCCACCATCGAAGTCCTCGACATCGCCGTCCCTCCACAACATCAGCCCGCCCTCATCCGGGCAGCCTGCCAGCGAGGCACCGTCAAAGGAATCCTGGCGCAAAAACCTCTCGCGCTCGATTACGCCGAAGCCCTTTCGGTTGTCCAAGCCTGCGAGGCCGCCGGCATCATCCTCGCCGTGAACCAAAACATGCGCTTCGACCCTTCCGTCGTTGACGCTTCCACTTTGTTGAAAAGCGGGCGACTTGGCTCCCCCATCTTCACCACGATCGACATGCGCGGCATTCCTCATTGGCAACCATGGCAGGAGGAATTACAGAGCGCCACCCTCAAGATCATGTCGATTCATCACCTCGATTGCATTCGCCACTGGCACGGCGACCCCGAGGCCATTTACTGCAGCACCCGGTCCGATCCCCGCACCACCTTCCCCCATCACGACGGCATCTGCACCAGCATTCTCGAATACGCCAACGGCTTCCGAGCCACCATCATCGACGACGTCTGGACCGGACCAGCCCATGAGGGCTGCCCCGGAGACATCCGTATCGAATATCGTATTGAAGGAACCGACGGCCTCGCCATCGGCGAAATCGGTTGGTGCCAGGATCCTTACACCACCCCTTCTTCACTGCGGCATGCTGTCAAAGGAGATGAGGAATTCACCCAGGCGAAGCTCAAAGGCAGTTGGTTCCCCGATGCCTTTGGCGAAACCATGCGCGATTTGTTGAATGCTCTGGGCAACAGCACGACTCCCATGCTCAATGGGCGTGACAATCTAAAAACTATCGCCTTGGTCGAAGCCGCTGTGATTAGCTCTCAAGAGAAACGTCGGGTTCGCCTTGATGAAATCCTCTAAACTGAAAGAATAAAATTATGAAATTAGGCATCATTAACAGCGCCTTCGGGCAGGCCGGGGTCGATACTATCACTGGCCTCGAACACATTGCTCGAATCGGTTTCGATTCAGTCGATATCTTTACCGAACCTTCCATGATTTCTGCGGAGGAAATCTCCCAAATCAAAAAGGTCTGCGAAGCAAAGAACCTCCCTATCCTCTCCCTCCCGGTCGTGGCTATCGGCCTCATCGATTTTAACGATCCCGTTCGTGACTACCACATCGCCCGGTGCAAACAGTTCATCGATCTTGCCGAGCGATGGGGCTCCGACAATATTCTCCTCGTCCTTGGAGAATACCTCTGGCAGCGCGAAGTCATCCCTCCCGAAGAACAATGGCGATGGGGCATCGAATCCTGTCGCATTCTTGGCGACTACGCTGACAGCAAGGGGATCGACATCGCCCTGGAATTGGAGCCCTTCCGCCTCAGCATCCTCAACAGCATCGATGAAATGTCCCGCTTTGTCAGTGAGTGCGATCACCCGCGCGTCCGGGCGAATATTGACATCTCCCATCTCGTTCTCGCCGACAATGGTCCCGAAGAAGTTTCCAAACTCGCCGGCCAAGCCATCCACGTTCACATCAGCGACTGCGATGGCAAGGTCCACGGAGACCTTCCTCCGGGCAGAGGTGTCGTGAAATTCGCCCCCTATCTGCAAGCCATCAAGGAGCTCAACATCGACGGTGCTGTTTCCATTGAACTCGAATACTCGCCCGATCCCGCCCGCATCGTCGAGTGGGTGGAAGAGGCCTACACTCAAACCGCCCGCCTTATGGATCAGGTCGGACTGCGAGGATAGAACACCACTGCGATGAGCGACACTCCCACCACCGAGTCGTCGGAGAAAATCTCTTTCCCTGATCCCTCGGTTTACCTTCTCAACCCCGGTAATTCGCGCAAGGCCATCGAAGCCGGGCTTGCCGAGGCGGACTGGTATCAGAGTCCGGTGCCTATAGAGAAATTGCGTGCGCTCCTCGTTCGCAAGGACGGCCCGGCCATTCGCGACACCCTACTTTGGTTCGGTCTCATCTTCGGAGCCGCAGCCATCACCATCATTCTTTGGGGAACCTGGTGGGCCATCTTCCCCTACCTGATCTACGCCGCGCTTTATGCAGGCAGTGCCGATGCCCGCTGGCACGAAGGATTACATGGCACCGCCTTCAAAACCGACTGGATGAACAATGCCCTCTACCAAATTGCTTCCTTCATGGTCCTCCGCGAAGGAACGGTCTGGCGCTGGTCGCACACCCGTCACCACAGCGACACCATCATCCTCGGACGTGATCCCGAAATCGCCGTCCCCCGTCCTCCTGACATCACCGGAATGATCAAGGGGCTTTTTGCCCTTCGCACTTATCCGGAATACTTCGGCAACCTAATCCGTCATTCCCTGGGGCAGGTTTCCGAACGCGAGCGTGAATTCATCCCTGAAAGTGAATTCCCCCGGATTGTTCAGACCGCTCGCATTCATCTCTCCATCTATCTCGCTACAGTCATCACGACACTAGTTCTTCAAAGTTGGCTTCCCCTCTTCTTCATCGGATTGCCCAACCTCTTCGGAACCTGGCTTATGTCTCTCTTCGGATTGACCCAGCACACCGGCCTTGCCGAGAACGTCCTCGACCACCGTCTCAACTCGCGAACCTTCCTGACCAACCCGCTCAATCGCTTTCTCTACTGGAACATGAACTACCACATTGAGCACCACATGTTCCCGCTCGTCCCCTACCATGCCCTGCCCAAGCTTCACGAGATCGTGAAAAACGACTGCCCTCCTCCCCACTCCAGCCTTTGGTCATGCTGGCAGGAAATCATCCCTACCGTCGCCCGGCAAACCGAAGACCCCGGCCACCACGTCGAACGAACCCTTCCCAAATCTTGCCCGACGAAGAATATTACTCCGGCAAAGATCGCTGCCACATTTCAACAGGACGGTTGGACTGAAATCTGCCCATCCGACGCCTTGCAAGAAAAAGACGTCCTCCGCTTCGATCAAGGCGAACAGACCTACGCCATTTATCGCGACGAAGACGGAAACCTCTATGCCACCGATGGCATCTGTACTCATGGCCGCACCCACCTTGCCGGAGGACTCGTCATTGGCAAAATGATCGAATGCCCCAAGCACAATGGCCGATTCAATCTCGAAGACGGAAGCCCGGCCCGCAAACCAGTGTGCAAGAGCTTGCACACTCACGACATCAAAGAGGAAAACGGAAAAATCAAATTCCGATCCCTGGTAGAATCATCGCTTTAATGTGTCGCCTGCCTCAGAATGGGGGCAAGAAATTGGAAAAGGCGCGCGCCCGAAATAGTGTAAGCCTGCTGGGTGGAGTGGCCACATTCAGGAATCAAGAGATGCTCATGTTTCACCCTGAGCGAATCTAGAAACTTGGAGTAAGCAACGTTACCCTCCCAGTTGAAATCCTTCTTGCTGTTACCGCTGTAGAGCAAAACTTTCATCGGAAACTTCTTCATCCGTCCCGCATAAGTCGCGGCAAGAGTGTAAGCATCATCACCGGGAGCAAACTGAAGATAATTACTCTCCTTGCCCCCATCCTGCTGGATCCGCCACTCGGTTGCCAATCCTGCTGATCCGGCTGATGCCGCCGAAAAAAGTTCCGGATAACAGAAAGCCGTCCGCAAGGTCCCCCGTCCACCCTGCGAATATCCTTCAACCACTCGCCCCTTGCGCTCGTCGATCGTTCGGTAGGTTTTGTCAATGTGAGGAATCAGCTCTTTCACAAAAGCGGTGTTCCCTTTTGTCTCAAAGTTCTCCCCCAAATGCTTCAACGGGGTGGGATAATCGTAGTGACTCACCGGCCCACCATTAACAAACACATAGATGGCAGGCGGAATGAGCTTCTTCTCGATGGCATCGTTGACGAAAGGCGCCATGCGAAGATGTTTCGCCTCACTCCCGGGGCGTCCTCCATGCAGGAGATACACAACGGGAAACCGCCGCTCTTTATCGTCATCGTAAACGACAGGGAGGAGGATGTTGTATCCCACTGTCGTTTTGTTGGCCTTGCTCTCAAAGGTGCCGTGCCGCACGCGATCCTTCTCAAACTGCTCTGGAAGCGGGTGATTCCATCGAAAAGGCTCAAGATGCTTCTTGTTGACCTTTTTCTGAGCGTGAAGAAACGAAATCGAGAGGAAAAAAAGAAAGAGAGCGCATCTCATGACTATCGATTTCCTAACAGGATACATATAATCTCTCAAGTTCATTTCCAGAGAACCAGCGGATCATTCTCGTTTCAAAAACGGCCAGTTTTGGATCAGATCAGCCGGCGCACCGAACTGCGGCGGGATCGGGAATTGCTCACCATCTTTTTCTTTTCCCAAAACCCGCATCTGCCAGTTCCCATCCAGCGGCGCAACTTTCCCGTTCCCCTCCAACATCGGGGGCTTTTGTCCGAAATTTGTCAGCGATTTCGCACCGCCATAAAACCGGATCGCGACGAGGTTAAGCCCGCCCGCTTTCCACAACTTTAATGGAGCCTGGTAGGCACCGACCTCTTCCGTCTCCAGAATTTCCCCATTCAGATAGACGTCCGCTGCCTTTGGGCAGTCGATCGTCCATCCGCCCCCTTTCAAATCCACCGGCGCTTTGATCAAAGTCCGGACCCAAAACGCCGAACCCTTTTTTCCTGCTGGCAACTTTGAGTAATCCGCTTCCACGTCCGCCGTCGCAACCGGGCTCCATCCCTCTCCCCATCGCCTGTGATTCGGGTCTTCTGTCAGCTTTTCTGGTGCCTCCAACCCTGCCGCCCAGTATATCGCATTCACCAACAACCGTTGAAACTTCCGATCCTCAAAATCATCCACGTGACCGAGCGAGGTGTAAAAGGAACGCCCGCCGTCCTTCCTGACATACGTCCATGCCAGCGGCTCTGCCGGTTCCCGACCTTCCACCTTCCCCATCACCAGCACATTTGCCCCCGTGACCAGAGGGGATGTTTTGTAAAGCCACGAGGTCGTCTTCCACTCTTCCTCCGGCATTCCTTTTACCACCGGATGCCCCGCGGCCTCTTTCGCTACCCAACTGAAACTCTTCGGCGACCCAGCCTTCTTATTTCCGTGGTGCCCGGTGTAATTCCCTCCAAAAACATCCGGGTCAAATGTCATCCACGCCTCGTGGCCATCCGGCAATTCCTCTTTTGGCGCGAACGCGTGATTCGATGTCCTGATCCCAAGCACCGGCTTCCCCAATTCCACAAAGCGCCGGATCCGCCCGATGTTCTCAGCGCTCAGTCCACGTCGCCTAACACTCACCAAGAGAAGATCTGCGTCCTCGATCGCCCGCACCCCAGGCATCGCGTTCCGATTATCCTCCGCCGCGAAGGCAACCGTCACTCGAAAGTCCCCGCCTAGAAATCGCCGTGCGAATTTCGGCAACGATTTTGCGGTTTCATATTCCTGTTCGCCTATCAAAATCGCGAGATGCGGCCGCCTGTCGTGAGAGAAACGGAAAGGTTCCCCGCCCATGAAATGGTCGCTCGCTACCGTAGGACAAACGTGCGCTTCAATGTAGTCTAGGATCAGATCAAGCCCCGTGAAATGGCTCACGTAGGGCCATCGCTCTGGGTTGTACATCAGGTCCGTACAATCGCGCACCAGCACCGTATCCATCCCCGCTGCCACCATCCGGCGCAACCCAAATGGCCTCCCTAACACGCACATATTCGTGTGCACGCCCGTGAGCGCCACATGCTCGACCCCCTCGTATTTCAGAATATTCCAAACAACATCGCCCTCCGCCGCGATGTAATCGCCAGCCTCAATTTCAAGCGCCGGGTTCTGCGCCAGCCACGGTGTTCCCGGAGTCCGGCCCTCCGCTTTGAGCGTCGCGTTCCACTGCGCATTCTCCCAGGCACTCTCGTCCTCGCCCCCGTCCGATTGATCTAACGGATACTGCGCCTCTTCCTCAGCTGGAATTCGATAACTCCAGGCTGCGATCTCGTCGGGGGATTCTTTGGCCGCTGGCACACCCAACGCCCGGACCCGCGCAGCGTGTTCTTGGTAAAGCTCCATACAATCACTTGGCGCGTGGATGATCGTCGCCCCGCGCCTCCGTGCCGCTTTGAGGAGGTCATTCAGATGTGGCGCCAATTCGTTGACCCGACGCACTGCCGTGACCGAGTGATGGGAGTCCCACATGTCGCAGACGATGACCGCCGTTTTCTTAGGCTCCCAATCGACCTTCTTCCAAAACGTATGGTAGCGCCCCGTATTCTCTCCGGTTTCCGAGCGGTAACGAAGATCCAGAGAAAACGGTTCATCGGCACTGGCGGACATGAGGATGACGAAGGAAAGGCAGATACCAGCGGTGCCGGAAATAATACGGAGGTGGGGCATTTCACGACCATGGGGAATCTCCGGCTTTCCTGCAAGTCCTGGAATCGTCCTCGTCGGACTGCAGAAAAATTAATTTGGGAGATTCAATTTGGTAGCGGAACAGTGGGTTACTCGAGGTATTCCCCATTTGGGGTGGCCTAGTCGAGTGTCTTTCCTCGGCTGATGTCAAGAAAGCTTGGGACTCTCAATCCATCGGCATCAGTGAATTCTAAAAAGTCGGACTTCCCCGCAACTTGAATAAAAATCCGGAAATGCACGAATTGGTTTCAAATGGGAGCCAGGAGTCCGCTTGCACCAGCACTGGTTCCAACAATCACAACCAAATCAGCAGCTCCTGAGCTACCCCTGTGAAACAGAGTGAAGGCATTCGTCTTTCTCAGCCTGGGCAATTTAGGAGATGAAAAAACCGCTCAATTAGAGCGGTTCTTCATTTCTCGGCAAGTGGATAGTATTGGTCGGGGAGACAGGATTCGAACCTGCGACATCTGCGTCCCAAACGCAGCGCTCTACCAAGCTGAGCTACTCCCCGTCACTTGTAAGGGCGGGAACCTGTTTCAGGATTCGATCAATGGCAAGTCGAAATCGATGCGGATTCTCCATTTTTTCACCAAAGCTCAGCAGCAACACCAAAAATCCACACCTTCCCGATACCTCTCTCGTTGTGCCAGCGCTCGAACCTTGTCGCGCCCACCTACAACTCCGACAGCCGAAAGCAAGGTCGCTCCTCTCCATTTTTTCCCGAATTCCTCCAGCCCGACGATCGGGGCCCCCTGACAAGAACTTCCCACTCTCTTTGGATTTACCTCAAAATAGCCATGCACCATGATCCCTCTCGCAATCAATTCTCTCCCAAGAACCTTGCCGATAGGACCTGCTCCGGAAATCGCGACCCCTCCATTTTGGATCAGCGGCATCCGGGAAAGGGCATGGGCCTTCAGTTCCAGCATCTTCTTTTGTCCAAACCTGGGATCACTTCGAGTGAGACGGTCACCTCGATCATGCCATTGATAGAGCTTCTCCGGCACCTTCCCAAAACGAGCTCCTTTTTCCAAAAGACGGAGCCACAGGTCATAGTCCTCCGCAAAGCCATTCCGCAAATACCCGCCGGCAGAAAGAAGAAGCTCTTTCGACATCATCACGGTAGGCTGTACCACAGGACTTTCGACGAATCTCTCCTGCGAAACTTTTTCCGGGCTATCCAAATCATTTACCCAATCAACATATCGATACATTCCATCCCCGAGCCCGCCGATTAGCTCGATGCCGCAGCTCACCACCTCGCACTCCCTGGAACAAAGGAACTCAACCTGACGCTCGATCCGTGACGCCTCGCACCGGTCGTCAGAATCCATCCTCGCCAACCACCGCCCCGTACTACGATTCACTCCAACCTCCAACGCACTCAGCAATTGTGGATCTTCGCCAAGGTCGATTACGATGAGCCTGGCATCTCTTCTCCCCAAAAACTCGTCCCTAACTTTCGCAAGACAGCCATTGAGGACTGCCATAATTTCTAAATCTCCCCAACTCTGGTTAAGAAGATCATCCAAGGCCAATCCTGCATCCTCCACACCCGGCCCCACTGGAAATACGACAGAAACTTTTCCGGCCATCAAAATCCTCCGGTAGAAGTTATTCCGCCATTCTCATCGACCATGAGCAGCATTGGCCGTCAACAAACCTCGCAATCATAATCCAGTTGCGTCCCGAAGTCTTCGGGAGCAATAGCAGCTACCTCAAACCATTCCCCACATGAAGGGCACTGAACCTGACGATCGCTCATCTCCTCATTCTGCTCCAAAAACAATCCCAAGCAACGTTTTGAATTTTATATTTAATACCCCTTTCAGGCATTGAGGAACTTAGTGAATTTTATGAAAACAGTTGGCCGTGGCGTGATTTTACGCCGACTTTCGTTACGTTTGAGAGGGGATCTCTCTCAGCAACCCTTCATGCTCCGCGGCAATCCGGACAACCGTCAGAGCCACGGGTCCAGAAAGTCAAACCCGACGGCACCTTCGGAACCGTAACCTACTCCAGTGACAACTGGTCTATGAACTCGGCACAAAGTAATGCCTTTAGGGTTTCCCTAGACCGCATTAGGGGCTAATTCACCTCCATGTATCTCACCGGATTCGCCGACGAAGCGGCACGCGACCTCGAAACACAAATCAAAGCCACCAAGGAAATCGGGTGGACGCAAATCTCGGCTCGAGGAGTTAACGGAGCCAACATCCACGAACTCCCGCAGGAAGAATTCGACAAAGTGGCCGACCAACTCGACGAAGCAGGCATTACCATTCCTGAATTCGGTTCACTCATTGGCAACTGGGGCAAAAAAATCACCTCAAATTTCGACATCACGATTGCCGAAATTGACCGCGCCATTCCCCGCATGCAGCGTCTCGGTACCAAGCTCGTCCGAATCATGTCATTTGCCCAAGAGCCTTGGGGCGATGACCAGCACGAGGAAAAACGCTTCCGCCGCGTCCGCGAAATCCACGCACGCTTCGCCGACGCAGGGCTCCAGGCCATCCACGAAAACTGCATGAACTGGGGTGGTTTCTCACCCGACCACACCCTCCGTCTCATCGAAGAGGTTCCGGGCCTCAAACTCGTCTTTGACACCGCCAACCCGGTTTTCCAAACCGATCGATCCAAGCCTGAGCCCTTTCCTTGGCAGGACCCAATGGAGTTCTACCAAAAGGTCAAGGAACACGTCGTCCACGTCCACATCAAGGACTGTATCAATCCTCCCGCCGGTGAAACCGAACCTGAAAAATACACCCTCCCAGGGGAAGGCCAGGCCAAGGTCCGGGAGATCATTGCTGAACTCAAAAAAGACGGCTACGACGGCGGCCTCGCCATCGAGCCCCACGTCGCCACCGTCTTCCATGCTTCCGATGGCGAAGAGCCAAATTGGCAGCAGTGCTACGATTCCTACGTCGAATACGGCCACGCCATGAACAAACTCATGGAAGAGCTGGGCTAGATTTCAAAGGCTTTCGTCACGCCCTCCTCGGCCGGTCTCACCTGCCAGAGTTCCTCACCCACTCATGGATGCCCGTCGTAGATTTCGCCGTCGCAGACCGCAAAATCTATCCTGAAAATTGAAAGCGCCAGAAGAGCCTCCAATACGATAATCACGAGAGCTAAAAACGATCCCATACCGGAACCCGAAGCGAAAAAGTCCAGATCCCAATATCTTTGTTTATAACTGAACTTGATTCCCAGCTCTCAATAGGGAGAATTCTCCCATCAACCTATGACCGAGGATCGCTATGAAATCCGTAGTAAGATTGGCCAAGGAGGTGTCGGTGCAGTCTACCGGGCCTTCGATCGCCATCTGAATCGCGAAATTGCGATCAAGCGGGTCCTTGCAGACGGTGGCTACGAAAACCAGGAAGAGGCCACCGAAGCCATGCTTAAGGAGGCCACCGCCCTTTGCTCGGTCCAGCACCCCCACATCGTAACTGTTTTCGATGCGGGGGTGGATAAAGATGGTCCCTACGTCGTCATGGAACTTCTCTCCGGTCGCACCATCGATGAAATGATCGAACGCGGCACGCTCACCTTTGAGGACTTCCGCGAAGTTGCCGTGCAAAGCCAGGAAGCCCTCATCGCCGCGCAAGCCCTCGACCTTGTCCACCGTGACATCAAGCCCACCAACCTCATGGTGACCTGGCTACCCAGCGGGCGTTTTCAATTGAAGCTGGTTGATTTTGGCCTCGCAAAATTTTCCCCAAAGCCCTCGCTCCAAACCATCTCCCATAGCGACGCCGTCTTCGGCTCTATCCACTTTATGGCGCCCGAGCAATTCGAGCGTATCCCTCTTGATAAGCGCACCGACATGTATTCGATGGGCTGCGTTTACTACTACGCTCTGTCCGGGCGCTACCCCTTCGATGGCAAAACCGCTCCGCAAGTGATGAACGCCCACCTCCAGCACGAGGTCATTCCTATCTCCGAACTCCGCCCTGATCTTCCGGCGTGGGTTTCCGACTGGGTCATGTGGCACATTGCCCGCCCAATGGAAGATCGACCCGGTGATGCCCGTGAATCTTTAAAAAAATTCCTTATGAGTGAAAACAACCCCACAGACGGAACTCCCGAGGTTCCCTCAGATCCTTCTCAAGCAGCCCCTGCTCCCGAATCCGGCACCCCTCTGGTCAATCCCCAGGGAGTAACCGGACCGGTGAATACGACGACTGCTCCACAGCCCATTCAACCGCCCGCCGGTCAGGCTCCGTCCATCCATACTGCAGCCCAACAGGTCCAAGCCACTCCAGCTGCACCCCAAGCCACTCGCCCCAAGCTACTCATCCCCGGACAGGCGCCAGCACCTGCGGCCCCCGCTCCCCTCGCCCCTCCACCTGAAGCAGCCGCTCCTGAGCCTGTGGCACCAACTCTGGTTCAACGTGCCGCCCCAGCACCCATTGCCCCAGCCGCCAACCCTCTTATAATACCAGTCACACCAGCACCAGCACCAGCACCAGCACCCGCTCCAGCACCCGCTCCAGCACCCGCTCCAGCACCCGCTCCAGCACCCGCTCCGGTTCCCGTAGCTCCTCCGGCCGCGGCACCTCCAGTCCAATCTGTCGTCCCCGCGCCGCAGATCACTGTCCCTTTGATCGGAACTCCAGCCGTTCCGCCTCAACCCGTAGCTCCCGCTGCCCCAGCCAATCCTCTCTTGGTTGCCAGAGCCGCGCCTTTGGCTGCCGCTCCACCAGCCCAACCGGCCGCTGCCCCTGTTTTCCCACTCGGTGCCCCTCCTCAGCCAGCCCAACACCCAGCCGGTGTCGGAAATGTTGGTGGAGTAGGCGTAGGCTCGCTTTCCCAGTCTGGACAAGGAAAGAGCATGAGCAATGCCGTCAAAGGAATGATCGCGGCAGCTCTTGTGGCCGGTCTCATCGTTGCGGGAGTCATCTACGCTGGCAAATCAGCGACAAACGACCAAATCAAACGTCTCAACGAGATTACCGCCGTCTTTAAAGATAAAGACAATCCTCCCGAGGAAATCGATCTTTCAGGCGACGACGTTCAGATGCTTCTTGATAGTCTTTCCACCCTCGGAGCAAAGGAGAAAGGTGAACGTGCCACCTATCTCCAAGCTCTCAATATCGGAAAAGCAACCGACGGCACTGACATCAGCGAAAAGGTCGCATCCTATGCCAAGGACATATCCATGGATTCCGGCCTTCGTATCAAGCTGTTCCAGCTTGTCGGAGCAAGGGGGGATGAAAGCGCTTTGTCCTCGCTGATCGAATACGCCAGCAAAACCGATGAATCCGGGCCCGGCCTAGCCGCTCTCAACGCAACCAAGAAAATGGCCTCGACTTCAAACTTCGAAAGCCTTCTTTCCATCATTACGACATCTTCCAATTCCTCGATCAAAAACTCGGCGGTGGGCATCTTAAGCAACGTGGTCCGCAAATCGGAAAACCCTTCAGCCTTTTCCAAGGGAATGGTCGGAACTTATAAAAACACTTCGGATGAAGACTCGAAGGTCGCACTCCTTCGCCTCATGGGATCCGCGGGTGGCGACGAGGCAGCCTCGCTCGTAAAGGTAAGCCTCGAAGGAGACAATCCCAAGATGAAAGTCGCTGCGGTCTATGCCCTCCGTAACTGGCCCGATGATTCCCAATTCGACACCCTCTTCGAATACACCTCTGAAGAGGAAGACGACCGCCTCCGTCGCGAGGGGTTCACCGCCCTCATCGAATTCCTCAAGGACGGACCTAAAATGGACGAAGACGACCTGGCGATCTACTGGAGCGACGTCGCCGGAATTGCCACTGGAGATACCGAGCAACGGTTCGTCATCGACTCCATGGTTTCACAAAACGGAGCCTGGGCCGACGATATCCTCGACTACTTCATCGAAGATGGTGACTCCGAAAGGGTTCAAGCCCGTGCCGAAGACGCCAAGGATAAGCACGCCGAGCGAATGACACGAGCCAAGCGAAGCGGTGCTTCTTCCGATGCCGAAGATGCCCCCGAAGAAGAGAAGACTTCAGACGAAGACGAGTAACTCCATCCTATCACACCTTCTAAAGAGGCGGCCCTCATCGGTCGCCTTTTTTTACTAGCTGTGCTTCACTCCTGATCATGAAAAAAATCATCATTCTCCTGCCCTTGATCGCAAGCTTATCATCGTGCCAACCTGAGGAGAAAAATGCCCAGTCAAACGAACAGGAGAAATCCAAAGCAACACCGGATCCCGATCCGACCTCTCGTGATGGCATTGCCAGACTTCGGGCAATCAATGAGGCGGCCCAGGAATCTTCCACCTCCTCAGTGGGAGTTCTTTTTTCAAAAGAGGACATCCAGCTGATCCTGATAACGCTTCAAGAGAAAGATCTCCAGGCTCTTTCCAAAAGTGACAAGGTGACCTTGCAACAAGCACTCTTCCTTGGAGCGACCACCGATGGGAGCGACTTGGATCAGATCCTCCTCGACAAAGTTCGCGACTCGATAGACGCCGATCAATCCTACCGAACCATGCTCCTTCAAATCATCGATGCCCGGAAAAAGCTAAACAAAGAATAGATCGTCATGGCTGAATTCATCCCCCTCATTCCCCCGCTTGTCGCGCTGGTTCTGATCTTGATCACGCGACAGGCCGCGCTTTCTCTTTTCGCTGCAACCCTCGCCGGCGCCTTCCTCCTCGCAGGTCCCTCCCCCATTCTCGCCATCCGGTGCCTCTTTGAGGATCACCTTTTTCCAAAAATTGGAAACAGTAGTTGGAATCTGAGTGCCATCATCTTCACGTTTACTTTGGGAGCCTTTGCCACCCTCCTTGAAAAAGGAGGAGGCTTCACCACCATCCTCAATCGCCTTCTTGCCAAAGAAGGCCGTGACCCAAAAAAGAAGCTCCTTTTTGGAGTGTATGGCCTCGGCCTCCTTTGCTTTTTCGACGGCCTCGCCAATGCCGTCCTTCTCGGAAGGGTCGCTCGCCCCCTCACAGACACATTAAGAATCTCACGTCAATTTTTGGCTTACGTCATCGACTCAACCAGCGCCACCGTCGCCTGTGTCGCCTTCATCTCAACCTGGATCGCCACCCAACTGTCTTTCATCAAAGATAGCCTCGTTGACGCCCCTTTTGAGGTCAACCCCGCCGCCCTTTTCTTCAACTCGATTCCAGCAAATCCATACTGCTTACTTAGTCTTCTCCTGATTCCTCTGGTCATTTTCAAAGCTTGGCACCTTGGCCCCATGAAGAATGCTCAACCGGTGCCTCTGGATGATTCCCACAATATGCCCGAAGCAGGCTCGCCCTTTCTAGCCTTGATCCCTCTGGCTGTCCTGGTGCTCACCCTTCCAGCCTTTATCTACCTCTGGCAAGACGGTAGCGATTGGTCCTGGCAGAATGCCTTCACCTCAGATGGCGTCCCCTACGCCATGGTCGCAGCAGGATTCGTGGCACTCGCCGCAGCCTACCTTTGCTTTCCAAAAAGGCGACGAAAGGAAGCCCCCCAGCACATGCTCGACGGCGCGGCCTCTCTCTTTCCTGCCCTCATTATTTTGATCTGTGCCTGGACTCTCGGGAGTATGTTCAACAGCCTTGGCACTGCTGATCTCCTTAAGCAGATGCTCGGAGATGAAATTAGCCCTTTTTCAGTGCCACTCGTGATCTTCCTGATTGGTGCCGTGATGTCGTTTATGACCGGAACCTCCTGGGGAACATTCGGGCTTCTCATGCCAATGGCGCTTCCCCTCGTCCTTCGACTGGGTGCGGATCTTCCTGAGGCCGAGTTAATGAATCTCATTTCCATGACAATCGGAGCAGTCTTCGGCGGTGCAGTTTTTGGAGATCATTGCAGCCCTTTCTCAGACACCACCATCGTTTCTGCGCTCGCCTCCGGATGTTCTCCGACCTCACATGTCGCAACGCAACTCCCCTACGCCCTCATTACCGCCACTGGCGCAGCAGCGGCCTATACTTTAATGTGGGTGGGAATCTCCTCGTGGCTCTCGACTCTAATCATCGCTGCCCTACTTGCCGCCTTGGTTCTCGCGCGCAAGAGTAAGTCATGAGAGCCCTGACTGGGATTCTTTTCTTACTCACCCTGACCACCCAGGCCGAACCGAAAAAGATCATCGTGATTTGACGATAGCCAAAGTGAGGGATCCCGCTTTCACCGCCCAAACTTCATTTCTTCGCCTCGATTTTTCACTCCTCAATAACTCGAGCCCGACACGTGAAAACAGGCGAACGTAAAAAAAAGCTGTTCATCTATCACCAGCGGCGGCTTGAAATCTAAAACCCCTCGGCATGTCGTCGGACCCGATGAGATTGCCATTCAAAAGAAAGAAAAACCCCATCATCTCTGTAGACATTGAGCCAAAGGTTACTTATCCCACCTAGAGTTTTAAAAGAGACGAAGGCCGGATTTCAACCGATTGACTTTTTGCGATTTCGTTGCTGGGAAATCCTCAGTCAAGCCCCCTACTTCTTAAAGCTCGCCTCACGCTTTTCGTCAACTCGCGCCGGCTTCAGTTTCTTCCAATTCTCTGGGTTAGGCAGTTTCAGATGCCGCTTCCCCTTCCCGTATTCATCGAGGTTTGCATTCAATTCTTCCTCACTCAGCGAATTCGATTTCACTCCACCTTCGGGCACCTTCATGCCCGCCGACCACACAATCGCATTCAAGACCACCGTGCGGAATCCATCGAGGGCCCATCCATGATGATAGTGACCACCGGTGAAGCCCACTCCACGACCTCCGTTTGGACGCTCGTAACCCCACATCAGGGCCTGCTCTTTGTTCAGCCCATCGACTCCGTGCTGATTCCAAAGATTGATGTACTTGTGCATGTTCTCACGTGTCGGAGTCGCAGTCACCAGATCGAGCACTTTGTCACGATCATCAACAAAGCGCATGTTGTAATAAAACTCATCCAGACAAGTCACAGTCTCCGGCACGCCATTCCCGACCTCGTGGTCCTTCATCACCTTCATATCAGCCACCCAGTGTGGGTTCACCGACCAGCCTGACTCCATCGCCCCGCCAATCCAGGGCTGGTAATATTTTTTCCCATCCGCCGGGTTGGGATGCACCGCATAGTGCATGAAGGTGAATCCCACGCCCTTCTTCGCGAGGCCGTCGAGATAGTCCCACTCCCCCGCAATTCCACTCGTTCCATCGGCGAAGATGAAGATGGCATCGGCCTCATCGAGCACCGACTTATCCTTCTTCCAATCCCTATCAACGACCACAGCTTCCACATCCAGGCCGCTCTGCTCATTGAGGACCTTCGCCAACAGCATGCATCCTGCGCGGAATTCGTGCTCACCCGAGGCGTGGCTCCTACTCCCCGCAATTAAAACAATCTTCTTTTTCTTAGCCTCCTCTTTCTTGGCAGAAAGGAAGAGCGGACTGAAAAGAGCAAGGACAAGAGGCAGGATCAGGGCAAAACGTTTCATAGCTGGACCAAATGATACGCGTTTATTATCGCTCCCTTACATCTCAAAAGTCAATTCACTCCACTTCCAACATCCCCTCCAATTCCTGCTTCAACTTTGGGAAGTCACACGCAGCGGCCTCCACCCTTTCCCACAAGGGCAGCGGTAGCTTTTTCATCGCCCCTTCAAATGCACCTTCAATTCATCAGCCATCGCCAAACTCGTAACACCAAACAATCGAACCAAGCTCAACACTTTCATTTTCACTCTGGCATCAAGCCGATATTGGGATTCATCATTCAGTGGCTCTCCCGCAATCCATCCTCATCTTCATTGTGATTTCATTCATTCCCGCTACCACTTGGCAATGATCTCCAAAAAGACCTCCCTTCTCCTCGGTCTCATCTTGTTCCTGTCCTCCTCTGCATTCGGACAAAAAAAATCCGAATCCCCAACCTCTGCGAAGCCAAAAAAAATCCTCTTCATCGGCAACAGCTATACTGGTGGCATTCGCAAAACCGTCATCGCTCTCATCAAATCTTCCCCGCACTCCAACACCCAAACCACCTTCATCAACCCCGGAGGGAAAACCCTCGCTTTCCATCTCGCTGAAAAAGAGACCGTCGATAAAATTAAATCCGGCGAGTTCGACTTTGTCGTCCTTCAAGATCAAAGCCAAACCCCCGCACTTTTCCCGGACCGTTTCAAGAAAGCCGCCGGTGGCCTCGATAAAATTATCGACGCATCCGGAGCCCAAACCGTCTTCTACCAAACCTGGGGCCGCCGCGATGGCGACAAACAAAACAAAACGCTCTTCCCCACCTACGACTCCATGCAAAAAGCTCTCAGTAAAAGCTACGCTTCCACTGCCAAAACCTGTAATGCCACCCTCGCTCCCGTCGGTGATATCTGGAGTATCCTCCGAAAGAAAAACCCCGATCTCGGCAAAGATCTCTACGCAAAGGACGGCAGTCACCCCTCCAAAAAAGGGGCCTACCTCGCCGCCTGCGTCTTCTACGCCACCTTCTTCAAAGAAGACCCTCGCAAGCTGACCTTCACCGGAGGCCTCGCCGACTCCGAAGCAAACCTCATCCGCGAACTCTCCTTCTCTCACTCAAAGAAGTAAGACGCCATGAAATCCCTCCTCTCCATCTGCCTCACCCTCCTTGTCACCACGGCACTTTCATCCGCCGCTCCCAATGATCGCTTCGCGCAAATCATTCTCTTTGTCGAGGAGGGCGCCGAACCAGCTGCGAACTACAAAAAACGCCTCAATTCACTGGCACTCCGAACAGAGGCCTTCTTCACCAACCAACTCAAACGCTGGAACCGCCCCGTCGAGCGAACCCAAATCTTCGCTCGTAACGAAAAAGGGAACGTTCAAATCTCTGTTGTCAAAGGCAAGCTCCTCAACCCTGCCGGTCGGGCCGCCCTCCCTAAACTCAACACCATGGCAATCAATGGTGCCGCCAAACAACTCGATCTCAAAAAGAGCGGACCACCCGTCGTCTTCTGGATTTTCTATGATTACCCGGGCGTCAAAGGTTTCCAAGGGGGTGCCCGAAAATCGGGCGGCGTTGCCGTGAATAAATATCCCGCCGCCGAAACGCTCATCCACATCAAAGCCGACCTCGCCTCCCCTGCTCTCAACGAGACTGCCATCAAGGGAACCATTCACGAATTCGGCCACGCCCTTGGGCTCCCCCACATTGGCCCACGCCCCAGACGCAAGCTGGGCAACACCCTCATGGGCCCCATCAACAAGGTTTACTGGCGTCGCACAAAAACCGAGGACCCGCGCGTTTTTCTAAGCGAAGCCTCGGCGGCCGCCCTTTGGAAGCACCCCATCTTCAAAAAAGAATCTTCTCCTAACCCCAAAATGCCCGCCAAGGTCGATATCGAAAACCTCGCTACCACTTCGTCGGACGATCAGCAAAAAATCATCATCACCGGCAAGCTGAATTCCGACCAAAAAGCCCACACCGTCGTGGCTCTCGATTCCGAGCGCGGCAAATTTGGCGACTACTGGGAACGACCCTACGTCGCAGGGCTCGATCCAGAAGGGAACTTCAAACTCGAAATCAACGCCCCCCGGACTCAAGGCACCATCTTCCTCTCGTTCTCCTTCGAAAACGGCATCAACACCAGCGACGGGAAAAAAACCTTCCAGCAAAACAGCGCGATCTCCCGCAGCTACTCCACCAAGGAGGGAAAACGTGTCTTCGCTGACCAAAATCAGTAAACTCAAATACCCCTCACTCCCCCTCCAAAAACCAAGCCTTCCACCCTCCGGACACACCGCATCTGCCCCGAGGCTGCTACCGAACGCGACCTCTTCAACGCCTTGGGATTCCCCCGCGTTCGTCTCGCCGCCCAGCTCGACTATCGCTAGACACAAAGCTAAGCAAAGTGTTTCCGCAAGAGTTCCAGGCTCTTGGGCACTGCTGTCATGGGATCTTCCAATCCTTCGAATTCCAGCGAGACATACCCTTTGTAATTCGCCTTCTTCATAATCTTTGCGATGCGTTCGTAATCCAGATCAAGAGTGTACCAACGGCCTTTCCCGAAATAGGTCTTGGCTTGAAGCAGGACTGTCTTAGACGCCAGCTTCTCAAGTCTCGCATAGGGATCTTCGAGAAAATTCCCGGTATCCAATGTCACTTGCAACCAAGGTGAATTCACCGCATCCACCACTTTCATCACTCCCTCCGGCGTCAGGCCAAGGCCCCAGTGATTCTCCAACCCCAGCACTACGCCGCACTTCTCGGCATATGGCACCAGCTGCTTCATCGATTCAATCACCCACTCAAATCCTTCATCTTCGGTGTGCCCCTCTAACACGGGCTCGATCCCCCGGTTCGCCATGAGAGCATCAAAGTCCTTGCTCGTCCCCCAGCGCCCAGTGTTGATACGCAGGGTGGGGATTCCCAAAGCATACGCTTGCTCAATATAGGTGATCGTCTGCTCAACATTGCGACGCCTCACAATTTCATCCGGATCCACAAAGTCCTGATGCGTCGAAAAGCCCATCAAGTCCACTCCCGCCATAAAAGCCTGGCGTTTAATTTTTTGTAATGCCGAAGGCGAAAAATCCTCCATTTGGATCTGCAAAATCTCCACTCCGTCAAAACCCATCTTGGCCGCCAAATCGATGCACTTCCCGATGTCGCGCAGTTCATCCCGCTGAAACCCCCAAAAACTATAAGTCGAAACTCCGATCGGATTACGGTGTCTTTTCTCCTGTCCAAGTCCGGTCAAACAAGCAGCGGAGGAAAGTGCCAGGGAGGAGATCATCTTACGTCGGGAAAAATCTTTCATCGCGTTATCTTACAAATTTACGGCAAGATGCGAGACTTTGATCTCTACAAAAACAGATCTGTCTGACATCCATTCCAATCTCATATTTCTAAAAGTCACTTCAAAATTATCCCAAACCTCCGTCGCCCCCCGCCAATACCTGGCTTTCTTCATCCGTCGATTCTCCTATCAAGGGGCCATCATCATTGGGCTCGCCCATTACGCCATCGGCGCACTCCTTGCCATTCCCGCCAACCTTGACCTCTCTTTTCCCATCTGCGTCTTGGGCCTCACACCTCATCCCCTGTGGACTCGCTTTCCTCATCATAGCCATCGTGGGAGGAGCCATTGGCACGAAATTCAGCTCATTGCGGTTAAAACCTTCGATGAAGCTCTGGCCATGGTATCCCACGAAAAGAAAGAAGCTCTTCAAACCACTCTCGCTGGCTTTAACATGGTTCAGAAAGCGCATTTCAGACGATGAAAGGGCGGACCTTGGCGGGCTCACCACCACCCCGTAAAGCGAGGCTGCTAGGATTCAAAACAATAAGGAAATTCAAGAAGATTTACTCAAAGAGTGAAATCTGCTTGATCGAACCGCCCAGCAGTTCAACTTTATAAAAACCGTATGAAAACTCACTCTCTCTCATCAAAACGCCGGGGATTTACCCTCGTTGAGCTTCTTGTCGTCATTGCCATCATCGCGGCCCTTGCCGGACTCGCCATCACCGGTGTTCAATCCGGACTCAAGGCTGCAGATGCGGCAAAAGCCACCAGAAACATGAAGGAGATCTACGGCGCCCTCTCCTCCCTTCAAACCGAAGGAGTCAACACCGGCCTTCACGCCCCCAATACTTTCCCTCCCTACAAAGGTAGCCTGCAGGACGGGCAAAAGGCTTCATTCGTCTGGTGGGACCTTGTCGCCGAGACGCTTGATCTCGCGAATCGCGACCAAGGTCGCTTTCGCTGGACCACGCCTCCCTCGGAGACCCTCCTCCAGAATCCTCTCTCGAAAAAAGTCCTTGGAGAGGGGCAAACCACGTATGACTCACTCTACAATGACCCGGACATCAGCCACGGCAGCTTTGCCTTCAATGCTGAACTCGGTGGCGACGTGAGTTCAACCGCCCAGGAGGAAAATGCCTACACCGTGCGACTCAGCCGCGTTGAAGATCCTCCAACCACCATTTATTTCGGCGAAGCCGATGACGACCAAAAGACAGCCGGTTGGGTCTTCAAAAATATGAAAAATGCGCCTCAGGGAAACCACAAAGACAGTGCCCACTGCTGCTTTATTGACGGTCACATCGAGTTCATCAAAAACACCCATTTAAAGGAAAAACAGTCCTACGATTATTTCACCCAAATCAAGGACAAGAACTACTCCAACAAGCCGTAATCTTTCCGACGGCTCTGTTCCCCGAATTCCCAAGAGGCGGCTTTTCAAAGTCGTCTCTTTTAATTCCTCCTGAGACCTACGATCGCCTCCGCGAAAGTCAGTTTCAACACCGGCCTCCTCCCCTTCTCGATCTCGAGCCCCAGCCCTTCAAAACCGGCTCCCACCAACGCGCCGCCTTGGATCAACTGTCCTTTCTCGACGGCCAACACGCAAAAAACCATCCCGAGCACGCTGACCTCGCCGCCCGTATGGAGTCCTACGAACTCGCCTACCGCGTGCAGATGGAAGTCCCCGACATCGTCGATCTCGACGGCGAATCCGAAAAAAACCCGCGCAATGGATGGCATGGACGACAAGGTCACCCACGACTACCTCGAACGAGGCCACTCATCCCGCATCGCGGCCGTCGACAAACCCTGGGCCGCCCTCAAACAACGCGGCATGCTCGACGACACCCTCGTCATCTGGAACGGCGAATTTGGCCGCACCCCCGACAACAACAAACGCGGCGGAGTTTACTCAATTGGCCGCGGCCACAACGCAGATGCCATGACCATCATGATGGCCGGAGGCGGTGTCAAAAAAGGTGCCATCGTCGGAGCTACCGACGACATCGGCGCCCAAGCCATCGACTTCCACTGCACCCTCCTCCACCTCCTCGGCCTCGACGATAATAAGCTCACCTACTTCCACTCCGGTCGCTACAAACAACTCTCCCAATTTGGCGGCACCGTGATCAAGGAACTCATCGGCTGATCCCTTCAAAGCTAGTTCCAAGTAGCCGAAAGTTCCAGCTTTTGGACCACAGTCCAAGGCCCCACTCCCCTCTCCAGTAGTTCATGCCCAGCTTTTAGCATTTCGCGCGTAAATCCCTCCCTTTCTCCACTTGTAATTAGAAACCTGAGACTTATTCTGGTTCCACGCCCGCTGGGTGATCACGTGAACCATGAGTGCTTCTTCCTGTTCCCTGTGCGCCTTTGTTAAATCCTCCATTGGCCGTAAAATTATCGTGGCCCTGACCGGTCTCGCTCTTGTTCTTTTCCTTGCTGGTCATTTGACCGGCAACCTCCTGATCTACGCTGGCCCCGACGCCTTCAATGAGTATGCCCATTTTCTCCACACCTTCCTTCATGGCATGGGGGTCTGGATTGCCCGCATCGGCCTCCTCGTCTGCCTGATACTCCACGTTTGGTTCACCATTCTCCTGACCAAGGAAAATAAAGCAGCGCGTCCGAAGTATGCCCATGACGCCACCGTGCAGGCACCAAAATCCTCCCGCATGATGATCTGGAGCGGACTCACCATTCTCGCTTTTATCGTGTATCACCTCCTGCACTTCACCATTCGGATTGATTCAAACCTCGCCAAGATGGGAGAGACCAGCCCTTGGCACATGGTGATCGAAGGATTCCAAAATCCCCTCGTTGTCATCTTCTACGTCATCGCCATGACCCTCCTCTGCTCTCACTTGAGCCACGGCGTCGCCTCCATCTTCCAGACCCTCGGCCTTCGTTCCAAAAAGACCGCCGGCCCCATCAAGTTTATCTCCAAGGCCTACGCCGGCATCGTCTACCTCGGCTTCATCTCCATCCCTCTCGCCGTCCTTCTCTTCGGATTCGGCTGCGAGGCTTGCAAATAACTTTCCCGACCCATGAGCTTAGATTCGAAAGTCCCCAATGGCCCCTTGGCCGACAAATGGACGTCCCATAAAATGGACTCCAAGTTGATCAACCCCGCCAACAAGCGAAAATTCAAAATCATCGTGGTCGGTTCCGGCCTCGCCGGTGGATCCGCCGCAGCCACCCTTTCCGAACTTGGTTACAACGTCGATTGCTTCTGCTACCAAGACAGCCCGCGCCGCGCCCACTCCATCGCAGCCCAAGGCGGGATCAACGCCGCCAAGAATTACCAGAACGATGGCGACTCCGTTCACCGCCTCTTCTACGATACCATCAAAGGCGGCGACTTCCGCTCCCGGGAAGGCAACGTCCACCGTCTCGCTGAAGTCTCGACCGAGATCATCGACCAATGCGTCGCCCAAGGCGTTCCTTTCGCCCGCGAATACGGCGGCCTCCTCGACAACCGCTCTTTCGGCGGAGCTCAAGTGAAGCGGACCTTCTACGCCCGCGGCCAGACCGGACAACAGCTCCTCATCGGTTGCTACCAAGCTCTCGAAAAGGAAATCGCGAAAGGCGGAGTCACCATGCACTCCCGCACCGAGATGCTCGACCTCGTCGTCGTCGACGGCCAGGCCAAAGGCATCGTCGTCCGCAACCTCGTCACCGGTGAAATCAGTTCCCACGCCGCCGACGCCGTCATCCTCGCCACCGGCGGATACGGAAACGTTTTCTATCTCTCTACCAATGCCATGGGCTGCAATGTCATGGCCTCCTTCCGCGCCCACAAACGCGGAGCCTTCATGGCGAATCCCTGCTACACGCAGATTCACCCCACCTGCATTCCGGTCAGCGGCGACTACCAGTCAAAGTTGACTCTTATGTCCGAGTCCCTCCGAAACGACGGACGCATCTGGGTTCCCAATTCTAAAGAAGACGCCGCCGCCATCCGCGAAGGAAAAAAGAAGGCCTCCGACATCTCGGAAGACGATCGCGACTACTACCTTGAACGTAAGTATCCCTCCTTCGGTAACCTTTGCCCACGTGACATCGCCAGCCGCGCCGCCAAAGAATGCTGCGACGAAGGCCGCGGCGTTGCCCCCACCGGCCTCGGAGTTTTCCTCGACTTCAAAGACGCCATCGCTCGCGACGGCGAAGACGCCATCCGCGCCCGCTACGGGAACCTCTTCCAAATGTATGAGAAGATCTCCGGCGAGAACCCCTATGCGCAGCCGATGCAGATCTATCCTGCCGTCCATTACACCATGGGTGGACTTTGGGTCGACTACAACCTCATGTCCAACCTCCCCGGACTTCACGTTCTCGGTGAGGCCAACTTCTCCGACCACGGCGCCAACCGCCTCGGAGCCTCCGCTCTCATGCAGGGTCTCGCCGATGGTTACTTCGTCATCCCCTCAACCATCGCCGTTTACCTCGCCAACCAGAAACCCGGCGCCGTCACCACCAACCACGCCGAATTCAAAAAGGTCGAAAACGAAGTCAAAGACCGCCTGAAATCCCTCATGGAAATCAAGGGCTCCAAATCCGTCGACTCCTTCCACCGCGAGCTCGGCCTCCTGATCTGGGACAAATGCGGGATGGCCCGCGACCGCGAAGGCCTTCAGGAAGCCCTTCGTCGCATCCCCGAAATCCGCAACGAATTCTGGACCAACGTTCGCATCCCCGGCTCCGCCAGCGGACTCAATGCCGAACTCGAAAAAGCCGGCCGTGTTGCCGACTTCATCGACTTTGCCGAAGTCCTCTGCCACGACGCCCTCAATCGTGAGGAATCCTGCGGCGGTCACTTCCGCTCAGAGCACCAGTTCACCGAATCTGATACCGAAGTCCAGGACGGCACCACCCAGACCGGCGAAGCCAAACGCCACGACGACCAATTCCAATACGTCGCTGCCTGGGAACACGTCGAACCCGGCACCCCGCCTATCCTTCACAAAGAAGAACTCATCTTCGAAGACGTCAAACCTTCCATTCGCTCCTATAAGTAAGCCATGCCTTTACTCAACCTAACTCTCAAGGTCTGGCGTCAGGAAAACGCCAACTCCGAAGGCCGTATCGAAACCTACGAGGCGAAGGAAATCCCAACTTCAGCCTCGTTTCTCGAGATGATTGACATCGTCAATGAGCGCCTCATTAAAGACGGACAGGAGCCCATTCATTTCGATCACGACTGCCGCGAGGGCATTTGCGGAATGTGCTCCATGACCATCAATGGGATTCCTCACTCCAAGGAACGCGGGATCACGACCTGCCAACTTCACATGCGCAAGTTCTCCGATGGCGAAACCATCTGGATCGAGCCCTTCCGCGCCAATGCCTTCCCCGTCGTCAAGGACCTCGTCATCGATCGATCGGCCTTCGACCGCGTCATTGGCGCCGGCGGCTACATCAGCGTCCGTACCGGCTCTGCGCCCGATGCCCACGCCATTCCCATCCCTAAGAAAGATGCCGACGCCGCCTTCGACGCCGCCGCCTGCATCGGCTGTGGAGCCTGTGTCGCCGCCTGTAAGAACGCCTCCGCAATGCTCTTCGTCTCAGCGAAGGCCTCCCACCTCAATCACCTCCCGCAAGGCCAAGTCGAGAAGGACCAACGCGTCCTCGGCATGGTCCGCCAGATGGACGAAGAAGGCTTCGGAAACTGCACCAACCAGTTTGAGTGCGAAGCGGTCTGCCCAAAGGAAATCAGCGCCGACCACATCGCAAAGCTCAATCGCGACTACCTCGTCGCGAGCGCCCGCGACGCCACTTCATAAGGACACCACCGTCCCCTTTCTCTCTAAAAGCGTCCTCTTCAAAAAGAGACGCTTTTTTTATTTCCAAGGAAGGACGCTCTCCAGAGCGTCCCCCGCAGCTCCCATGATGTATTTTGACGTAACATGAGTGGCCGTGGCTGGGAGAGCATTCCAAAACACTTTTCTAAAAACATCTTTTGGTTCAGGTCTCTTAATCACTTGTTTTTCTAAAAAAATAACCCAATCTCCTGCATGCGTTGCTTTCACCCTTCGGCGCTGTTAAAAACTTTCGTGGGAACCGGCATGGCGGGGTCCCGGATTTTAGCAGCCTTGTCTCTCGCCTTTGCCAGCTCATCTGCCGCAATTGAGACAATCCAGCTTCCCTCCACCCAATCCATCACACCCGATGGAAAAACCCTCGTTTTCGCGTGGGCCGGCGATCTCTGGACATCATCCATCAATGGCGGAGAAGCAGAGCGGCTAACTCACCATCCCGCCCCGGACGATCACCCAAAAGTCGCGCTCGACGGAAAATCAGTCTTTTTCAACTCGGAACGCACCGGATCCAAACAGGTCTTTCGAATCCCAATTCAAGGTGGCCCGCCCAAACAAATCACTTTCCATTCCGAAGGGAGCTTTCTGGAAGATCTGCACCCGTCCAAGCCTCTCATTCTGGTGAGCGGAGAACGCGACCATGCCGGACGGCGGCCAAGCCGGCTGATTGAAAAAGCGATCGATCCCACGCGTGACGAGCGCATCCTCTTTGATGCCACCGGCCGGGCAGGACGTTATTCTCCGGACGGTAAGAAGGTCCTCTTCGTCCGCGGAGGAGCACCCACCTATCGCAAAGGATACAAAGGAGCCCAGGCTGCCCGCATTTGGCTCTACGATCTCGAAAAGAAATCCTTCATCGAACCAGTCAAGGATGAACGCGGATGCCGCTACCCGCTCTGGGCTCCCGATGGTAAATCTTTCTATTTCGTCACCGGGCGATCCGGCGCCTTCAACATCTGGCAACATCGCTTTGGCCAAAAGGACGACCGCCAATTGACCCGCTATCCTAACGACAGTGTCTTTTCCCCCACGCTCTCAAAAGATGGATCAACCCTCGTCTACCGCCACCTTTTTGCTCTCCAGCAACTTTCGACCAAGCCCGGATCGAACCCGTCGGAGATCCCGCTCTATCACCGCACCACTCTCACCCACCCGGCCAATGAAACCCTCACTCTCAAATCCACCCGGGATGCCACCGTGACTCCCAGCGGCCTGGAATGGGCCTTTGAATTAGAAGGTGAAATCTGGGCCATGGACACCGTCCTCAAAGAGCCCCACCGACTTACCGAATCTCCGGCCCACGAATCAGATCTCCACTTCGCCAAAGACGGCAAATTCCTCTACTACCAAAAAGACAACGGGGTCAACGTAAACTACTGGCGCATGTCCAAGACCAACCCTAAGGACTTTTGGTGGACTACCGACCAATTCCACCACGAACAGGTCACCAAGGGCCCGAAGGAAAAATGGGGATTCAGCATCAGCCCGAAGGAAGAACGCATCGCCTACGTCGAGTATCCCGGCACCCTGTGGATCGCCAAACCCGATGGCTCCGAACCCCGTAAACTCATCGAACGATGGGACTCCCCCTACTACGTCTGGTCACCCGACGGGAAATACCTCGCCTACTCGGCCCAGGACACAAACTACAACAGCGATGTCTACATCATTGCCACCAACGGAGAGGTCGACCCCGTCAATGTCTCCCGTCACCCGGACAGCGACATGGCCCCCCGCTGGTCACCCGATGGCAAAATCCTCGCCTTCGTGGGGCGTCGTCATTCAACTCAAACCGATCTCTTCTTCGTCCATCTCAAACGCGACAGCCATTTCAGAAGCGATCGCGACTCACGCATCGAATCGGCCCGCCTCGCCATGGGCCAGGATCCCAATTACAAATCTGAGAAAAAGAAAGAAGCTCCCAAGGAGGAGAAAAAGGAGGACGGGCTGGGTGAGGAAATCCTTAAGGGCCTCGGTCTTGCTTCAAAAAAGAGCGACCCAAAAGTCCCCGATATTGACTTTGAGGACCTGCACAAACGGATCCAGCGCATCCCGATGAACGGCATGAGCACCTCTCAACTCCACTGGATGCCGGACTCCAAAAGCCTCATCTTCCAATCAAGCGGCAATATCTATCGCGTCGCCGCAAAGGCTGGCGCAAAAGCCGCCGTCATGACAAAGGCCACTGGGTCGATTGTCCGCTATCGCGACAACGACAAACTCTATCTCGTTTCAGGCGGAACCCCCGCCTTCCTGACCAAGGGCCGCTTAACCACCTACCCTTTCAGCATTCCTTTCAGCCGTGACCGAGCCCACTACCAGCGCATGGGCTTCCGTCTTGCCTGGCGGATTTTACGCGATCGCTTCTACGATCCCCGCTTAAACAACCGTGACTGGGATGCCATTCGCACCAAGTACGAACTTGCCGCAGCCCAAGCCCCAACCAAGATCGGCTACGCCCGTGTCATGGCCCTTCTCCTAGGAGAGCTTAATGCCTCCCACATGAGATTCTATCCCAACAACTTCCCCAAGGAGTGGCAGTTCAACGAAGCCTGGCGCAGCGACACACCTCATCTCGGAGTTCGCCTCGACCACACCCGGCGCGTGACCTATATTCATCCCAACGGCCCCGCCGACCGGCCTACGAACCGGTTGAACCTTGGCGACCTGATCACCCAGGTCGATGGACAGGTTCTCCGCCCGGACATCTCGCTAACCCAACTTCTCAACGGTCGTCTCGACCGCGACATCATCCTCACCGTCAAAGGCACGGACGAGGAAGAAGCCCGTGAAGTCACGATCCGCCCCATCAGTCACGGACAGGCTCGCTCCCTCGCTCATACCGCCCATCTTGATCAACGCAACACCATGGTCAAAAAGGCCACCGAAGGAAAACTGGGCTACCTCCACGTCGCCCGCATGATGTGGGACGAGTTCGAAAAATTTGAGCATCACATTTACGAACGTGGATCCGGCAAAGACGGACTCATCATCGACGTTCGGGACAACGGTGGCGGATTCACGACGGACCACCTTCTCACCGTTCTCACCCAGCCTCTGCACGCCTACACCGTGGGGCGCAACGGTGACATCGGTTACCCGCAGGACCGACATGTCTACGCCAGCTGGACCAAGCCGGTCGTCGTTCTCTGCAACGAAAATTCCTTCTCCAACGCCGAGATCTTTTCCCACGCCATCAAGACTCTGAATCGTGGTAAAGTCGTGGGAATCCCAACCGCCGGAGGAGTCATCTCGACGGGTTCGGCCAACATCCTCGATCTCGGCCGTATGCGTCTCCCTGGCCGCGGCTGGTTCCTCCCTCAGAATGGTGAAGACATGGAACTCTACGGAGCAGTCCCTCATGTCATCATCGATGTCGCCCCCAATGACCTTCCCAACGGGAAAGACCCCCAACTGGAAAAAGCAATCGAAGTTCTCAAGAAAGAGGTCAAAGAACGAAGCCAAAAAATCACCCCGCCGGTCTACAGTTCGCAACGCTAGGAGCCGGAGTCGAAAGAGCCCGCTTTTAATTCCGCAGCCTGACCACCGCCCCAAAAGCAGGAGTTTGCGGCCTCTTTCCCAAAAAAGCCCCGTTCGCTTTCACGAACGGGGCTTTGAAGTTTTATTGAGTTAGCGTTTAGCTCATCTCACCGCGGGCCATTCCCTTTTCCTCGAGAGCGGCTTGCGCGGCGGCAAGACGGGCAACCGGGATACGGAAGGGTGAACAGGACACGTAGTTGAGTCCGGTGCGGTGGAAAAATTTCACCGAATCAGGATCTCCGCCGTGCTCGCCGCAGATACCGATCTTCAGCTTGGGCTTGGTCTTGCGACCACCTTTGACACCCATTTCAACAAGTTGGCCGACACCCTCTTGGTCGAGAGCGGAGAACGGGTTGTTGTTGAGCACTTCCGCATCCTGGTAGGTTGGGAGGAAGCTGGAGGAGTCATCACGGGAAAGGCCGAGGCCGGTCTGAGTGAGGTCATTGGTTCCGAAGGAGAAGAACTCAGCGTGCTTCGCCACTTCAGCGGCAGTGAGGCAGGCGCGGGGGATCTCCATCATGGTTCCGACGGTGTACTTAAGTTCGGACTTCTTGAGACCGAGCTTCTTACGGACATCAGCGGCGGTATCGTCGATCACCTGCTTCTGGAGCTCAAGCTCACGGGCGTAGGCGACGAGTGGGACCATGATCTCTGGGAGAACTTTGGTGCCCTTGGCCTGAACCTCTGCGGCTGCTTCGAGGATGGCCTCGACCTGGGTAGCGGTAACAGCCGGGTAGCTGATGCCGAGACGGCAACCACGGTGACCAAGCATGGGGTTCTCTTCGTGAAGAGCGTGAATACGCTTGGTGATGGCAGCGGCGCTCATGCCGATCTTCTTAGAAAGGTCCTTCTTCTGAGCGGCATCCATGGTGCCGATGAACTCGTGAAGGGGTGGATCAAGGAGACGGATGGTCGCCGGGCGACCGTCGAGTGCTGCGAAGATGCCGATGAAGTCCTTCTTCATGAAGACCTTGATCTTCTTGAGTGCCTTGGCGCGACCAGCATCGTCGTCAGCGAGAATCATCTCACGGACAGAGTCGATGCGGTTACCCTCGAAGAACATATGCTCCGCACGGGTAAGACCGATTCCTTCAGCACCGAACTTGATCGCTTGGCGAACCTGCTCAGGAGTGTCGGAGTTGGTGCGGACACCGAGAGTCCGAAGCTTGTCGGTCCAAGTCATGAGCTCCATGAACTTCTTGTAAGTATCAGAGCGCTTAGCAGCTGGCTTATTCTCGATGAGTCCCTGGATGACCTGGGAAGGAGAAGACTTAATACCGCCTTTGTAAACGTTTCCAACGAATCCGTTGAGAGAAAGCTCGTCGCCTTCCTTGAGAGTCACGCCGTTTCCAGAGAGAGTCTTTTTCGAGTAATCGATGCTCATTCCGTGTGCACCACAGACGCAAACCTTACCCATCTGGCGGGCAACGAGTGCCGCGTGTGAGGAAGCACCACCCTCGGTGGTGAGAATTCCATCAGCCGCGATCATTCCGCGAAGGTCCTCGGGAGAGGTGGCCTGGCGAACAAGAATGACGGACTCACCTTTGGCAGCGGCCTTAACGGAATCTTCAGCGGAGAAGTAAATCTTACCGGAAGCCGCACCAGGACCAGCGGGAAGACCATTGCCAACTTTCTTGGCAGCCTTCTCAGCTTTGGAGTCAAAAATCGGAGCAAGAAGGTGGCTGAGGTCATCAGCAGGAATGCGAAGAATCGCCTCTTCCTTTTTGATGAGACGCTCTTTCACCATGTCGAGAGCGATGTTTACGGCAGCGAAACCAGTGCGCTTACCATTACGGGTCTGCAGCATCCAGAGTTTGCCTTCTTCAATCGTGAACTCAACGTCCTGCACATCGCGGAAGTGCTTCTCGAGCTTCATACGAATGACGAGAAGTTCCTTGTGTGACTTGGGAAGGTCCTTGGCCATCTTGGCGATCGGCTTCGGGGTGCGAACACCGGCGACGACGTCCTCACCCTGCGCGTCGATGAGATACTCACCGTAGAACACGTTTTCACCGGTAGCCGGGTCACGGGTGAACGCCACTCCGGTTCCGGAGGTCCTACCGGTGTTACCGAAGACCATGGCCTGAACGTTCACGGCAGTTCCCCAAGCGACAGGGATACCATACTTCTGACGGTAGACGGTCGCGCGATCGTTCTGCCATGAGTTAAAGACAGCGTTGACCGCTCCTTTGAGCTGGGCACGTGGGTCTTCCGGGAAATTTTTTCCGGAGCGTTTCTTGATGAGTGCTTTGAACTCAGCAACAACCTCGCGGAGTGCTTTTTCATTGAGACCGGAGTCGTCCTTCACCTTGGCCTTGGCCTTGGCTTTATCGAGGATGACTTCGTAAGGATCGTGGTGCTCGCCGGCTTCGGCTTCCACTTCCATGACAACGCTTCCATACATCTGGAGGAAACGACGATAGGAGTCCCAAGCGAACTTAGGGTTTCCGGTCTTCTTGGAGAGAGCTTCAACAACTTCGTCGTTGATGCCGAGGTTAAGAATGGTGTCCATCATTCCGGGCATCGACTCACGAGCACCGGAGCGGACGGAAAGGAGAAGTGGGTTCTCGAGATCACCGAACTTCTTACCCATCGCTTTTTCAACCTTGGCGATGTTCTCTTCGATATCCGCATCGAGAGTCTTGGGATACTTCTTAGCGTTGTCGTAGTAGTGAGTGCAAACTTCGGTGGTGATGGTGAAACCAGCTGGAACTGGAACACCGATGCTGCTCATCTCGGCGAGGTTCGCGCCTTTACCTCCGAGGAGGGCTTTCATCGAACCATCTCCGTCGCATTTTCCTGCGCCGAAGTAGTAGACGTTTTTCTTTGTCTTAGAGGCCTTTTTAGCAGCCTTTTTTTTGGTAGCCATGGTCGTATTCTCTTGAGGAGTTTTTTGATCGAAATTCACGAAAGGGTTGCGTGTCAGCCCGTCCGGAAAGGCGCGCACTCTAGCAACCAATCCCACCGTGTCAACTGCGTTGCTTGGGAGAAAAACGCCCCTATTTCTAGAGCTGCTTTTTCTTCCTGAAAAGAAAAACAAGCCCTCCCGACCAGGAGAAACACCGACCAGAGGGCCGGATAAGCCCACAGGATTTCCAACTCCGGCATCCGATGAAAATTTATCCCGTAAATTCCGACGAGAAATGTCAGCGGAAGAAAGGTGGTCGAGATGCAGACCAGCACCTTCATGACAATGTTCATGCGCTGGTTAAGTTCCGCGAGCAGGCATTCTCGAATCCCAGCAGCATACTTCGCGAAAGGCATCGCACTCATCGAAAAGCGCCATGCTGGGATCTCGAAGGTCATCGAGAAAAGAAGCAAGATCTTCCGGTTGGGGCGGGACACCTGCTGAATGGCCCAAAGGAGGCAATCACACCCTCGGTTTGGCAGCCGGCCTTTTGCATTTTAAAGACATCGGAAGATTGGATCAAAAACGCGGGTCTCCGTTTCACCAAATGTCACGACCGTCTTCTCACTAAGCAAAATCGAGAACTGCTGGAGATCGAGTGCCCCTACCCCTTTCAACTCCTCAAAAATCTTAATTTGGCCAAAACGGCCTCTTTCACCGGCTCCATCTTGGGACGCCCTCCCGCATTCAAGACACGGTGGATTCAAAGAGCTACGGAATATGGAGGTGGGGTCTTTTTCTTTCTGATCTCTGGTTGTTATTGTTAGGCTCTCTTCGCGGAATTGCGAGACGTAATGGCGGGGCGAGCGTAGCGAGGCCAGGAGTGGAGTCTCGCAATTCCGCGATGGCCGCGCCTCAGGAGGGGGCCACGATAATTAAATTCCCCCGGAAAGAAAGCGCGACAACAGCTTGTGTTTTCGCGGTCAAAGACAGAACCTCGCAATCATGTCAGCAGAATACGATGTGATCGTCATTGGAGGAGGCAGCGGAGGATATGCCGCCGCCAAGAAGGCTTCTAGCCTGGACCTAAAAGTTGCCGTCATCGACGGGGCCAAGGAACTGGGAGGCTTGTGTATCCTTCGCGGCTGCATGCCCACCAAAGCCCTTCTTGAAACCTCCAGCCGCATGCGCGCGATTCGCGAAGCCGGAGAATTTGGAATCAAAATCGGCGGACCCATCGTCGACATCGATGCTCTTCGTGCTCGAAAATCACGTCTCATCGATGACTTCCAACACTATCGAATCAAAGGACTGGAAAAAGGTGACTTTGATCTCATCCGGGGATGCGCGAAATTCACTTCCTCTCATGAGGTGGAGGTCGAAGGATACGGGACCTTAAAAGGAAAGACCTTCGTTGTTGCGACAGGCTCGGTCGAAAAAATCCCGCCCATCGAGGGCCTAGCTGATTCCCCCTACTGGACCAGCGATGACATTGTCGACCTCCCCCGCCTCCCAACGTCTGTCGTGGTCGTCGGCACCGGCGCGGTCGGGATGGAGTCCGCCTTTCTTTTCGAGGGCCTTGGCTCCAAGGTAACCATCATTTCCCGAAGCCGGCCGCTCATTGCCGGCATCGATCCATCCATCTCGGAAGCAATGGAAGCCCGCTGCCGGGATCTCGGAATCGACATCATCTTTGAAAAATCTCTCACCAAGGTTGAGCACACCGAGTCAGGCTTTGATCTCACCGTGGGCGGCGACACCCACCTTTCCTGCGATCAACTCGTCATGGCATCAGGCCGCAAGCCCAATCTCGCCGAATTGGGATTGGAAAATACCGGCTTCCCCTCAGACCTCGCCCGCCTTGAAATCAATGAGTTTTGCCAGACTTCACAACCTCACATTTTCGGAGTGGGCGATGTTTCTAGCCCCCTCGCCGTCGTCCACCTGGCTGTCATGCAGGGCGAAGCCGCTGGAGAAAACATTGCGTCCCTTTTAAAGGGCGAAAATCTCGAAGCTGCCTGGGATTCCCGCCTCAACATCTTCGGCATCTTCACCGATCCCGAACTGGTCGAACTGGGCTGGAACGAAAAAGAAGCCCTCGAAAAGGGCTTCGACCCTGTCACCGCCTCGTATCGCTACGACGATCAAGGCAAGGGAGAGATCGTTGGCGAGAAACACGGTCTCGTCACTATCACCGCCGACCGCAAAACCGGCAAAATTCTTGGCGCGGCTGGCATGGGCCCTCACGTCATCGATTATGCCCACACCATGATGGTGGCCCTTCACCAAAACCTCACGGTTGCCGAATTTCTAAAAATCCCCTCCTATCACCCCACTCTTGGCGAAATTTGGACCTACGTGGCTGAAGAACTCATTGAAAAACTTTAGCAGAGACCAACTCAAACCAATTTAACAGAAGGTAATCCGATGCTATGAAATTCATGTTTCTCCTAATCGCGTGAGCTGGTTTTGGTCTCGCTTCCTGCATGCCCACTTCGCCCCCACTCGCCCCACCTCCTGGAGATTAAAGTTTTCTGGAATAAGGAGCTCCCCACCATACGCTCACCATCACTTCTATGACGAAAAACATAAGGCGACTCCTCGCCGGAGCACTTCTCGGACTGTCGTCGTGCGCTCCTTCACCTCCTGCCTGAGGAGCAACCTGAGGGGGCACTCCCTAAATCATCCGTGTGATGATTCACTTTGACCGGGCCGAGATCAACAATACCGGCCTTTTTTGCCTCAAACCCGTGTCATTCATGAAAAAACGTTTGCATTCGTGATGCGATTCCCGTAGTTCCTCCGCCCCGCCAACCCAACTTACGACCATGGATATCATCAACAAGATCGAGAAAGAGCAAATGAAATCAGACGTCGCCGACTTCAATGTCGGTGATACCGTCAAAGTTCACAACCGCGTGGTTGAAGGTGGCAAGGAGCGTATCCAGATTTTCCAGGGCATCGTTCTCGCCAGAGGCGGAAGCGGTATCAACCAGGCCTTCACCGTCCGTAAGATCTCCTACGGAACGGGCGTTGAGCGTGTTTACTCCGTCCACAGTCCCCGTATCGCTAAGGTCGAGGTGGTTTCCCGCGGAAAAGTTCGTCGCGCCAAGCTTCATTACCTCCGCGACCGTGTTGGCAAGCGCGCCATTCAGGTGAAATTAGCGGATTGATCTTCTCTGAATATCCGAAGTTTAAATTTTCAGGGCCGCTGAGAGGATTTTCTCTCCGCGGCTCTTTTTTGCACTTCACCTGGCCCCTTCCCTCTCCCACTCTTATTAGCCGTGCGAATCCACTGGGCCATTATCGTTTTAGCCGTGATCGGGACCATCCTGCTCACCTGGCACATTCGTACCAAGGATTTCGACTTTATGAGTCCACAGGGAATCACCCTTCCTCCCGAAGATGATGGTTCGGACCTCGCCGTGGGAGCAGCCGTTCTCCAACCCAAGATCGAAAAGAACCCAAGAGTCGCTGAGGTCCTTGGAAATCCAGAGGAATCAGAAGAGCCGGAAATTCCAGAGATCTCTGATCTCGACCTCGGAGACCTCGATTCCAGCCCCGGACTCGATAGTTACCGTGATTTCGCACAAAACAATCCCCCGGACCGCCTTTTCGAACTCTCCTCCACTCTCCGGGCCAGAGGACAGTTCCAACGAGCCCTTCTCGCCTTCGAACGGGTGATCGATACCAGCAAAGCTGACTCCAAGGCCCTCGACGAAGCTTCCAAGGGCATCTCCACTCTTTCCCCGACCCTCCCCCGATGGAACATTGACTCCACCAATGAAATCCCGCTAACTCTGCATCTTGGAACTACCCGTCTTGCCGACGACTCTCTTAAGGCCGCCGCGCTTGAAGTTGCCACCATCATCCGAAAGTCCTCGGGCGACCAGCTCGAGATCATGCCAAAGATCACCAGCAGCGGTAGCAAGGAAGCCACAGCAGACGGCCCTGTCGCCTTATGGATTTCGACCGGAGGAAAAGACCCAACCTCCTCCGCAGTCCTCACCCTCCGCATGGCTGATGATAAAACAACTGCCCTCACCGAAATCTCCCTTGCTGTCTTTCAAGCTGTCCGCGGACACCTTGGCAAGCTTGGGTATCCCCTCCCTCCGCCTCTTCAGGCCAACAGTCGGGAACTCCTGTCCATCCACATCACCCGTCTCATGTGGCGGGACTTCGCCCGATCGCTCCACGCACAACGAGATGCCACCGAAGCTGAAGAAGAAACAACCGAAAATTAGTTCCTAAGAAATTTTCTTAGAAATCGTTCTATTACCTGCAGAACCATGCTCAAAAAGTCCCTCTTCCTCTCAATTCTCTTCTCACTGCCCGGATTTTGTGAAGAGGAGGCCACAAAGACGCCTCCAAAGCCCCAAATCAAACGGATCAACGATAACGAGTATCAGATCGGAAAAATCCAAATCGACAAAGAAAAACGCCAGCTCAGCTTTGGAGCCGGCGTAAACATGACCAAGGGTCTCATTGAATACTGTCTCGCCACGACGAAGAGCGACAAAGTTCATGAAACCCTCTTTCTCACCGATGTTTCACCTCTCAACATCAACATTGCAATGAAGCTCCTTGGCATCAAGGAATCGAAAGAGCTCTTCGAAATTATCGACGAAGATTCATGGAAACCCTCCGGTAAATTCCCCGAAGTCACGCCCGAGATCCACGCCGCCTCCCTCGTTGAGATCATCATTGAATGGAGTGAGGGCGATCAAAAGAAAACCTTCCCTGTCAACGAACTCATCCATCATATCAACTGGCCCAAGGAAACCGAAACTCCAAAACCCAACCAGGAAGTCAAAGCGGCCGAAGCCACTCTCAGCGTGATGCAAAAAGGTCCTTGGCTAACCACCGGGTCCTACATCCATGAAGGCCGCTTCAAAGCCGAGGTCGGTGGAATCATCTTCGGCATCTACACCAACGAACAGGCGGTCGTAAACTTTTCTGGAAAAGATCGTCAACTGGGTGACGTTTGGATACCAAACGAAAAAGTCGTCCCAGCCGAGGGAACTGTCGTGAAAATCATCGTCAAACCTCACACTCCAAAGAAATGAAGAAGCTCATCGTCTCCGCTCTATTTGCGGTCACCGCCATCTCCGCAACTGCTCAGAAAAAAGCCGGTAATCCTCATCTTTCCTTGAAGCTCGAAGCTCAGGAGACCATTCACAAGGGAAACAAATTCCTCCTCGGGCAGCAACACGCTGACGGATCCTGGGGTGACCCAAAACTCCCCGCTTTCACCGCTTATGTGCTTCGTTGCCTCCTTCTTGACCCAGCTTACGATGTCAAGGCACCCGCTCCCGCTCCCGTCAAAAAGGGACTTGCTTGGCTCGTCGCCCAACAAAAAGTCGATGGCGGAATTTACGGAAAAGGCATGGCAACTTACTGCACTGCCTCCTCCGTCATGGCACTCTACGTTGCCGACCCCCAGAAATACAAAGAGACCATCATCAAGGCCCGCGGCTTCCTCATCAACCAGCAGACCGACTGGGGCGTAAAAGGGGCAGACGACACCCAGTTTGATGGCGGCATCGGCTACGGGGGCACCTACGCCCACTCCGACCTCTCCAATACCCACCTTGCACTCGAGGCCCTCTACCACACCCGCGCCATCGCCACCGATACCGGAGACAAAAAGGTTCAGGATCTCGACTGGGGCGCCGCTCTCGCTTTCGTTTCCCGTTGCCAAAACCTTCAGGAAACCAATAAAGGTGAAAAAGTCGGCAATGACGGAAGCTTCGTCTATTTCCCTGGCAATTCGAAAGCTGGTGAAGCTGTCGACAGCAAAACCGGTCGCATCGCCCTCCGTGGTTACGGCTCGATGTCCTACGCCGGACTTCTCTCTCTCGTCTACGCCGACCTCGACGCAACCGACCCGCGCGTCAAGGGAGTCACCACTTGGATCAACGAAAACTACACCCTAGAGGAAAACCCCGGCCTCGGAGGCCAGGGGCTCTACTACTACTACCACGCTATGGCCAAGAGCCTTGTCGCTGCGAATATCCCCGAGCTAAAAGCCGAAAATGGGCTCAAAATCGACTGGCGCACTGACCTCGCCGCCAAAATCATCAATGCCCATCGCGAAGACGGATCATGGCTCAACACTGAAGCCAGCCGCTGGATGGAAAATGATGCCATCCTTGTTTCCAGCTACGCCATCATGACCCTTCAGCAGATCCACTCTTCGCTGCAGTAATCGTCCCTCCCATCCCCATATCGCAGACAAAAGCTGAATCAAAATTTCAACCCCACATGTCGTGTGGGGTTTCTTTTTTCTCTCACCCCGGTAGATCAAAGGCCAATCTCGTGAATCGCAGAGGGGAGGAAACATCCCGGCAAGTGACTTGCCAAAGCCCTGGTAAGCTACCATCCAGCCCCCACTTCAAGTCCTCCTCAAAACAGCCTGCCCTGCTCCCCATCGTTAACCTCTGGAGCAGGCATCGGCGACCTCTCCCTCCTCGCTCCCTCCTCCTTCACTCCCAAGGTTGCAATCTCATACACCACCCGCTTCCTCCCCTTCCCTGTCGCAATTTCATTGCGAACCACCTTGGTTCCCAAAAGCTGCTCCAGTAGTTGCACCTCCATACGAGCGGCATTGGGATACTCCGCGTAAATTTTCGTCATCGGACTGTGAAATTCCTCGATCCGGAATCCCGTCGAAGAATCATAGTGGCATTTGCTGAACCAACCCGATTTGTCCCGCACATCGGCCAACCGCGTCGCCTTTTCCACCATCGACTTTCCCGCCCGCACCTTCGGCTGCCATTGATCCCGAAGCAGCTGGAAATGGTGAAACAGTAATTTCTCCGGCGCTGAATCACCATAAATCTGCCTCACCCCCTCCAGCACCGCCAATGTCAATCCGACCCCGGCTTCGGGAAAGAGCCCGTCGCATTTTGGAGTGAGACGATAAAGCTTCTCCGGCCTCCCCACTTCCTTCTTTTCACGTGGCACCCGCCATTCCTCCAAAAAACCCAACTCGGTCAGCTTGAGACAATGCTGCTTCACTCCCATGTAGCTCATCTTTAGTTCCCGCGCCAAATCCGACACCGGCATCCCTTCAGAAACCTTGATGGCTTCCAAAATGGCCGCCCAAGAAGCCCGCATCGTCTCTCTGTGAACATCTGAAAACATAAGCCCGGAAAGGTTGAGATTACTCGGTCGATCTCTTCACGGGAATCTTAATTTTAAGATCCCAAGTCCCGACACCGTAACCTACCTTCACAAAAATACATGAAACACTTCTTCGCTCTCACAACCGGCCTCACCATGGCCCTATCCGCAGCCGACCGGCCCAATATTCTCTTTATCTTCTCGGACGACCACGCTCCCAACGCCATCTCGTGCTACCCCGGCGGACTCTTTGACGACATCGCCCCGACTCCCGGCATCGACCGCATCGCCAAAGAAGGCATGCGCTTCGACCGCTCTTACTGCACCAACGCCATTTGCGGCCCCTCCCGCGCCTCCATCCTCACCGGTCAGCATTCCCACCTCAACGGCTTCATCGATAACGAATCATCCTACTTCGATGGCCTCCAAACGGCCTTTCCAAACCTCCTCCGCAACGCCGGCTACACCACTGCGATGATCGGCAAGTGGCACCTCCACTCAAATCCTGTCGGATTCGACTATTGGGAAGTCCTCCCAGGGCAGGGCGCCTACTACAATCCCGACTTCATCCAAATGGACAACAAGCGGAAAAAATTCCCGGGCCACTGCAATGATCTCGTCACCGAAAAAGGCCTCGCCTGGCTCAAACAGGCTGCCGACTCTAACAAGCCCTTCATGGCTATGGTTCAATATAAGGCCCCCCACCGTAATTGGGCCCCCGCCTTCCGCCATCTTAACACCTTCGACGACATCGAGATGCCCGAACCCGAAACCCTCTTCGATGACTACTCCAACCGCTCTTCCGTTCTCAAAGAACACGCCATGGGCATCCAAGGCCACATGTCTTGGAGTCACGACATGAAATTCCAGGGCCCAAACCTTTTCCCCAGCCACTTTACCGGGGGACATAAAGACCACCAGCTCAACCGTCTCTCCGAAGAAGACCAAAAAACCTACGTCGCCGCCTACAACGACGAAAACCAAAAATTCATCACCGACATGCGCGACGGCAAGCTCGATCAAAAAGCCATCACCAAGTGGAAATACCAGCGTTACATCAAAGACTACCTTCGCGTCATCCGTTCCATGGATGAGGGCATCACCAAGATTCTTAAGCACCTCGATGACACCGGCCTCGCCAAAAACACCATCGTCATTTACTCCTCCGACCAAGGCTTCTACCTCGGCGAACACGGATGGTACGACAAACGCTGGATGTTTGAAGAATCCCTCATGATGCCCTTCGTCGTCCGCTGGCCCGGAAAAATCAAGCCCGGCTCCGTTTCACAGGCCATGATCCAAAACATCGACTACGGCCCAACCTTCCTCGACCTTGCCGGCGCCGAAATCCCAGCCTCCATGCAGGGAAAGTCCCTCGTCCCGCTGTTCAAAACCTCCGGCGAAGCTCCCACAGACTGGCGCGACTCCATCTACTACCGCTACTCCGGCGAGCGCACCCACAACGTTGCAGCCCACGACGGCGTCCGCACCACCGAACACAAACTCTTCTGGGTCCCAAAAACCAAAGAATACCAGCTCTTCGACATGAAGAAGGACCCGCAGGAAATGAAGTCCGTTCATAAGGATCCTGCCTACACCAACGTCTTCGCTGGGATGAAAAAAGAACTCGATGATGCTCGCAAAAAATACCGCGTCCATTCGGCCATCATTGGGCAACCAAAGGATCAAGACTGGTGGAAAAAACGCCACGCCGCCATGAACCAAAAGGCAAAAAAACCCCACGACCTCCTCTTCATCGGAGACTCCATCACCCAGGGGTGGGAAGGTTCGGGTAAAGGAACCTGGGACAAATTCTACGGCAACCGTAAAACTCTCAACCTCGGCATCTCCGGCGACCGCACCGAACATGTCATCTGGCGTCTCGACAACGGAAACCTCAAAAACCAAAAGAAAGCCAAAGTCGCCGTCATCATGATCGGCACCAACAACACCGGCCACAAACTACAAGACCCCACCGAAGTCAAAGACGGCATCGGACGCATCATCTCAACCGTCCGAGCTCGCTGTCCACAAGCAAAAATCCTTCTCCTCGGCATCTTCCCGCGCGGCGTCAACCCGGACGATCCCAAGCGAAAAAACAACGTAGAGATCAACGAACTCGTCTCAAAATTCCACAACGGCGAACGCATCCATTACCTCAATATCTCGGATAAATTCCTCACCAAGGAAGGCGTCCTCACCAAGGAAATTATGCCCGACGCCCTCCACCCAAAACAAAAGGGCTACGAGATCTGGGCCGAAGCGATCGAACCCAAACTCAAGGAGTTAGGGCTTTAAGGGAACCGCGGCACCCCCGCCGCTTCGCAAGCCTCCACAGAAACGCCACCTCTTCCAGAGGTGGCGCAACGAAAGGACGAGACCTTCCTCTCAAAAGAATTAACGTCCCGGGCCTCTTCCTCCACCGCGGCCACCGCGTGAGGCGTCTTCGATGACTTTTTGTTGGGCTTCTTCGGAGAGTCCGCTTTTTGGGAGCCATTCTTTGGCTTCTTCGGAATTGCTGCGCAGCCATGAGCGCGCCACAGATTCCATCGTATCGCTACGCGTTTCCTCATCATTGATGGACCCTGCCCACTCGGCAGCGAGAGCCGGATCTTCACGGTCAAAAGTGCGAGCAAATGAACTCACGGCTGCATCACGCGCCGGTGACACTGACATTGAAGTCAGGTATTCGCCGGCCGCGGTCGGGTCTTCACGAGTCCACTGCTCCATGGCCGTGCGCATCGCGCTCGCCTGACTGGCTTCGGGAAGTTCTTCAGCCCAGCTCACGGCAGATGCGGGGTCTTTGCGGGCTAATTCCTCGGAAATCTCGCGCACCGCACGCTCGGCATAATCTTGATCGGCATGCGCCTTCACCCACTCCGCAGCTTCCTCCGGACTATTGCGCGCAAAGCCCTCGGCAACACGGTCAAAGGCCGCAGACTTAATAGAGCCATCAGGAAGGCTTTCAGCCCAAGCAGTCGCCTCTTTCATACCACGCTGCATTTGGGCTTTTGCAATGGCCTCCATTTGGCGGTCCACTGCAAAACCTCTCCAGCGGTCATCGCTACCACCCTCTTCGCCCGAAGCGCGCTGCTCTGCATCAATCGCCAGGACATAGGCTGTCGCGGCCGATGGATCAGTGGAGGCCAGACCACTCACCATTCCCTGCACCAACATCGATTTTTCAAATCCGTTCTCAAGACCTTCGAGGTGAGCCTTGGCAGCCTCGGGGTCGGTGCTCGCCCAGCCCTTCATCGCTGCGATCGAAGCGAAGCCTCGGCGTCTTCCGTCACCATCCATTTCACCCACCGCCATAAGTGCGGCCGCACCATCGATTTTGCCCCAAGCTTCAAGAAGCAAGCCCATTTGCTGTCCGGTGTCGCCCCCATTTTTCCCCTTCTCAAGAAGGGCCTCGAACACGTCACGGGCATTCTCCGACCGTAATTCCAGAAGAAGATCCGCGAACATTTTATTCGCCACCAGAGAATCAGTTTCGCTTTGGTATTGTGAAATGGTCACGCCGGACCGGGAATCACCACCACGCGCAGTTTTAGACGACCCGGAATTAGAAGCATCGCCGGAACCGGAAGTGCCGGAACCACCGCCTCTGGATGAGATAGCACTCTTTCCGTCCGCGCTGGCTTGATCAGGGGCTGGATCGGCGGATTCTTGGCTCGTTCGACCAACGACGAAAGCAGCAATGGCGACTCCCACCCAGACGAGGTTCAGGATAATGGACTTTTTCATAAGTATTTGTGTGTAAACTGGAAACAATTTCGACCCACATGGATCGGTAAAATGACTTCCAACACACTCTCATGCGCAATTGGGCGGATAGTCCGCAAACAAAAATCGTTTTTAATCAGGACAACTCACGCATCCGACGACGCAACCAAGCCCGCCCGTATTCCCAGACTCCTTCGGCAGTGCGCTTTTTCAAGCCCAAGGCATCGGCAGCCTCTTGCATGGTCAGACCAATGAAGTATCGCAATTTCACCAACTCAGCGGCCTGCGGGTCTTCGCTCTCCAATTCTGTCAGAACTTCATGGAGGGAAAGAATTTCGTCCGGCGGGGCATTGGCCTCGATCATTGATTCGACCAGCTCAACCTTAGCGGCACCGCCGCCGCGCTTTTCCGCCCGTTGCTTTCGGGCATGATCGACGAGAATCCGGCGCATGGCCTCGGCCGCGGCCCCGAAAAAGTGGCGGCGATTCGCCCAATGACTCTGCGAATCCCCCCCCAAACTCATCCAGGCTTCGTGGACGAGAGCAGTGGCCTGAAGGGTGTGCCCCGGTCGCTCCCGTGACATCTTTGCTCGTGCCAGATTACGCAACTCTTCGTAAACGGCCGTGAGCAAGTCTTCGCTGGAAGATTCACCGCTTTCCAGCTTGGAAAGTATCTGTGTCACGTCGTCCATAAGAATGCTATCCTCTCAAACGGATTGCAGATTGAAAAGTTTCGCCTCCGTCCTTTTCAACTGCCATTATTTTAGCGGAAAGGTCGGCGCTTTGCCGCATGCCCCAGCAAGCAGGCTTATCCGCAAAAAGCAATCCTGCGAAATTCCACGTCAATCGAAATCAATTTGGACCAATCTCCCCCATCGACAGCCGGAAGAAGCGAGCGCGAAATTTTCGCGGCAACTTTTGAATGCCAGGATCCAAAGGAACGAAAGAAGATCCTCGAACACGAATGCGGAACGGACGTGACCCTTCGAGATGCCGTCGAGACATTGCTTGATGAGCATTCCGGAATCGGTGATTATTTGGAATCCCCTGCGATGGGAAACATTCGCATCTCGCCCGGTGCCTCGGAAAACCTGACCGGCAAACAACTGGGGCCCTTCACCCTTATGAAACAAATTGGTGAAGGCGGCGGCGGGTCTGTTTATCTCGCCGAACAAATCCTCCCAGTTCAGCGAAAGGTGGCCTTGAAGATCCTCAAACTGGGGATGGATACCACGAGAGTGATCGCGCGCTTCGAAGCCGAACGACAGACCCTCGCGAGGATGGAGCACCCTCACATTGCCACCGTGATCGATGCAGGAGCGACTGATGAAGGGCGCCCTTATTTCGTGATGGAATATGTGGCAGGCGATCCGGTGACCAATTACTGCGACAAGCGGAAACTCTCCATCGAGGAGCGACTTCAGCTTTTCATCGGGATTTGCCGGGCCATCGAACATGCCCACCAAAAGGGGGTCATTCATCGGGATCTCAAACCCTCCAACATTCTCGTTCGAGAACAGGAAGGGCGGGCGGTTCCGAAAGTGATCGACTTTGGAGTGGCGAAAGCCATCGATCCGCTCGACGGCGATCTCGGCGGATTTACCATCAACGATACCATCATCGGGACACCAGCCTACATGAGTCCCGAGCAAGCGAGCCAGGGAAACCGCGATATCGATACCCGCGCTGATGTTTATTCGCTTGGGGTCATCCTTTACGAACTTCTTACCGGCACCACTCCACTGCAAGCCACGACCTCCGGGAGATCCGATCCCCCGGAGGTTTTACATATTTTAGGGAGCCTCGATCCTCCCCGGCCTTCGACTTATCTCCGAAATCAGAGCAACGAAGAGCGCGAGCTGATCGGGAGTCAGCGTAAAATGGCGACCGGACGATTAATTTCTGAGTTGCAAGGTGACCTCGATTGGATCGCGATGAGATGCCTCGAAAAAGATCGGGCCCGGAGGTTTGGTAGTGCCAGTGAACTGGGTCGCGACCTTGAACTCTATCTCAAAGGAGCTCCCGTCACCGCCCGCCCGCCAAGCTGGAGATACCGCGCTCGTAAGTTCGTTGACCGGAATCGCGTGGCGGTTACTTCAGCGAGCCTTCTTTTGGCAACACTCATTGTCGCGGCTGTGGTGAGCTTTGTCTTCGGAGTTCGTGCCACCAAAGCCGAGGAAATGGAATCCAGTCTTCGTATTGCAGCCGAACGAGACCGTGAACTGGCTCTCAAAAGCGCGGAACAAGCCCGGCTCCACCAGTATGTTGCCAATATCAATCTGGCCCATCAAGCTCTCCAGGATGGTCACCTTTCCAAGGCCCTTCTCCTTCTGGAACCATGGGCCTCGGTGAGACCGGGAGAAACTGATTTACGAGGGTTCGAGTGGTGGTTCCTGATGAAAACATGTCTGGGCGATGAGCATTTCAACCTCCCTCGCTTTGACGGCCCCATTGATTCCCTCGCCTTCTCGCCAAACGCGAACCTCTTGGCAATCGCGACAATGAATCGCGTCCATCTCTGGTCACTTGATCAAAAAAAGATCACCTCAACTTTTTCTCACGATACCAGGTCGCTCGAATTTTCTCACGGCGGAGATCGACTCATCCTCAGCGGGCGGGATGGCGTGGTCGTAATTGACATCCTCTCCGGTGACCCGATTTGGGAGCTGGGAGGCGGGAATCATGAATCCGCAACTTCACCAGATGGTCGCTTCCTGGCGACAAGCGACCGCCAGGGAATCACGGTGTGGCACACTTCAAACTGGAAGAGGCTACAGTTTTTCCCGGGGATCTCCGGTTCCATGACGTTCTCGCCGAAGGGCACTATTCTCGCCACCGCAGGAAGAGACGGGGTCACGCTATGGCCGCTCCAGGGGGAGGCCCCGCCTGTCGTCCTCGAGGAATCCCCTCGCCTTCGATCTGGAGGAAATACCATTCATTTTTCACGTGATGGAAACCTCATCCTTCTCCCACGTAACGAAAACCCGACCGATTCCGGATTCTCGATAGCGCTCTGGGATGCAGAGAGCGGAAAGGAAATTGCGATATTTCCAGATGGTGCCGAGGGCGGCTTTCATACCGGGGTCATATCCGCCATGGATTTCAACCGTGATGGGTCGCTTCTTGCCTCCAGCAGCTGGGACCACTCAGTGCGACTTTGGGACTTTGAAAAAGGCACTCTCCGGAGGACTTTTCTGGGGCATCGCGGCGAAGTCTGGAGCGTGGCTTTGTCGCCCAACGGGGATCTCGTAGTCAGTGGCAGCAAGGATGGTGAGGTGAAAATTTGGCCAACCGACAATGGCACTCGTCACGATTCGATCGCCGGCCATTGGACCCCGTTGGGATTCTCTCAGAATAGCAAATTTATCGCGGCTATCAACAGGGAGGGAACATTCGTCACCTTTGATATCGGTTCAGGAAAGAAAGTTCACACGCCAGCGCTTTCGAAATCCGGACCGTCAGAATCTCGACCGACCGGGCGGCGCGCCGTCTCTGCCAATCGAGACTTGGACCGACTCGCGGAGGAACGAGGCGATGGCACCGTCGTCATTCGGAATCTTAAATCTCAAACCGAAACAATCTTAAAGATCGGAGCACGTCGGATCGACTCGCTGTCCCTCTCGCCAGATGGGACTTCACTTGTGTTGACGAGCCGGAACGAGGGAATGTCTTGGTGGGATTTAAAAAACACCGATAACCCAATTATGAAGAGTAAGGCCTCCCTCGCCCACTTCTCAGCCGACGGTTCGAGCTTGGCAGGTTCCCAAAACGATGGATTCGTTATCATCTGGGATACTGCCACTCGAAAAGAGAGGAACCGCCTCAAACTTGAAGCGAGTTCTCTCGGAACTCGCATCGCTCTTTCGGAAGACGGAAGCTTGCTCGCCGTGACCCACGGATTTCAGGATTACGAAAATGCCATCTCCCTTTGGGACACCGTGAGCGGCGAAAAACTCGGCACTCTCAAAGGCCACAAACAAGGGATTTGGAGCCTCGCCTTTTCACCCGACGGAAAAACCTTGGCAAGCTCTGGTGGTGGTGGAATTGTCCGCCTTTGGAATATCGCGACCCAGAGCGAATTGCTCACGATCAGGGAACTTGGAACCGCAATGACCGATCTCATCTTCAGCCCGGATGGCAAAGTCCTGATGACCAGTTCACCAAGCTTTCTGTCTGACCCGAAGATCCGTTTCTTCCGCAGCTCCGCCGAAAATCGTTAGCGAAATCACATCATCGTTCAGTCATTTGTAATGACACTCATTGATCGCGTTGATCCACACGTCTTCCTGAAGTCCGGTGTAGAGTAGAAGCGTGTCGGCGAGCCTTAGCAAATCTCCCTCAACCAAGACCGCTTCGTCCACAATGGATTTACCATTGATTTTGATGGGATTCTTCGCTTCGGTGATTTGAATAAGGTAGGGATCAGCACTGGGCTTAATGAGGGCATGCTTGCGACTAACCTTCTGATCAGTGATCTGAAGGTTCTAGGTTAAAGCGGCACTCCTCGAACTTCAAGTTCGCTCCTTTTGACATCTCCAAATATCAACCTAAACTCCCCTCAGTTTTGAGTGCCCTCTCCTTCTCACCCTCCTCGCCCGGATACTGGGCCGATGAAAACGTCTCCCCGGAAGACTGGAACTCTGCCAAATGGCAGCTAAAGAACCGCGTCTCCTCCCTCGCTGACATCGAGAAACACCTCACTCTCTGCGAAGAAGAACGCGCCGGCATTCTCCTCACCGGAACCAAGCTCGCCACCGCTGTCACTCCGCATTACTTCAACCTCATCCACCCCACCGATCCCGACTGCCCCATCCGCCGTCAGGTCATTCCCCGCATCGAGGAAACTCACACCGATCCCTCCGAAATGGCGGATCCCTGTGGAGAAGACTCCCACATGCCCGTCCCCGGCCTCGTGCATCGATACCCCGACCGTGTCCTTTTCCTCGTCACCGACCGTTGCGCCTCTTACTGCCGCTACTGCACTCGCTCCCGCGTCGTCTCGGGCGTCTCAGATCAAAAACTCGAAACCCACTGGGACATGGCTATCGAGTATCTTAAAAAAAACCCGCAAATCCGGGATGTCCTGCTCTCCGGCGGCGATCCCCTTCTTTTTTCCGACTCCAAACTGGAAAAACTTTTAGCGAAACTCCACGCAATCCCCCACATCCAGTTCATCCGCATTGGCTCGCGTATCCCCATTTTTCTCCCCCAACGCATCACGCCCGAACTCTGCGCGATGCTCAAAAAATTCCACCCGCTCTTCATTTCCATCCACACCAATCACCCTCGCGAACTCACCAGCGAAGTTCGCGATGGCCTCGGCCGCCTCGCCGACGCCGGTGTCGTGATGGGGAACCAATCCGTCCTCCTCGACAAGGTCAACGACTCCGTCGAGATCCAACGCGACTTGGTCCACAAACTTCTTATGTGTCGCGTCCGCCCTTACTACCTCTATCAGGGCGACCTCATTCAAGGCACCGCTCACTTGCGCACCAGCATCGCCAAAGGTGTCGAAATCATTGAAGGCCTCCGCGGCCACACCTCCGGTTACGCCATCCCACAATTCGTCGTCGATGCCCCGGGAGGAGGAGGCAAGATCCCGGTCAACCCAACGTATATCGTCGAGTCCAACGAAGAACGCACCGTCCTTCGAAACTATGAAGGCAAGGAATTCGTTTATCCGGAAGCCCGACTCGCTAAATTTCCGGATTAAGAGTTCTCTTCCCCTTCATCTTTGCCGTCATTCTTAACTCCTTTGCGATTAAGGTGGTGAACCTCATCCACGGCGATCCACCAAGCGCCCCGTGCGCGAAGCGGAGGCCAAAGGACTCTCCGAAGAATGCGCCCGACACCAGGGAAATCCTTGCGATCAAGGACCATCGGCGGGCACTGGCAAAAGAAATCCTCATTTTGGGAGATCAACAGGACGACAAAATCGATTTTTCTCCAAACATGATGACTCCCACTGTCCGGCATGTTGGGAATAGAGTGAATTGGCTACCTTGCCATCTCCGTGATCGGAGTCACCCTCGGCGTGATCGGAGCAGGAGGGCCGTTTTTAAAAATCCCCATTTTAGCCTGACTCTTCTCCATCGCTCCCACCCTGGCGACGGCCTACTTGCTTGTTCTTGTCGGATCAACCGCACTGACCGGCGGGATTCGACACCTCCTGCGCGGGAGTTTTGATCGCGAAGCCTTTGGGCGGCGGATTCCCTTCCGTCGTGACACGTCTCCGTGGCGAGAAGGTTCCTTCTCCCTGCCATCCCGGAACATTTAGGAACCACGGGGGGCATTGAATTCACACGCGACGGAATGATCATGATCGACTGAAGTTAAGTCCACCCGAGAGGATCCAGGATTTTTCAACCCCACATTGTTGGGGTGGTGACGTTCGCATCGAGACAAACGTCTCGAGTTTCTTTCATTGGCACAGTCAATACCGCAGGAGACATATTACAATCGTGGAAAACTGAAGTCAGGGAAATGACGTTGGCGTAAGCCACTCAAAACCAGACATATTCCTGAGCACGGTGAAACTCACAAGAGCCACAAATACGATCCACAAAAATGAAAGCCGCCATTTGAACACGGCGAGCCACCAGATGTTGGGAAATTTTTCGCGACACCCACTTAAGATAACAAAAAGCCCTCCGGCTAAAACAGCGAAAACAAAAAGGCCGTTTTGACCAAAGGCCTGCCGGATCTGCAGTTCACCCATCGAGACCGCTGCTCTCGTCGCACCACATCCGGGACAGTAAAGCCCAGTCTGCTGATGGAAAAGACAAGCCGGCAATGAACTCCCAATCCAACGGGCCGAGGCCACGCCAACAATCATCAACGGCGCCACGAGCACCCAACCCGGCCACCTCCCCCTTCGGGAACTCCTAGATGCCATTGAAACGAATGTTCGTTTCTCCGGCCAGAATCATCAAGACAAGGATGGCCACCCCACAGTAACCACAAACCAAACCGGCAATCGCCATCCCTCTTCCCTGCTGTTTGTTATCCGGATGATTGAGCTGCCCCAGCCCCATGTGACCGCAAATCACTGCTGGAATGCCAAAGAACATCCCACCGCAAAAACAGAAAAAAACCAGCGAAAGGATCCCACACACCATGCTCGCAATCGCCAGACCATTGGTCCCAGGCAAACTGGGACCTGGTTGGTAGGGGGCTCCAGCCAGGTTCGACATGGGAGGAGAATACGGCGACCCCAGATCCCCTGACGGAATCTCCCCACTGTCCAAAAGTTCGGGGGGAGTCCCCCCGCTGATCGCAAATTGGGGCACTTCATGAAGAGGTGTCCACTTCGCCATCCCCTCGGTCCAGACCAAGTCTTTTGGCCCCACCTCACCAGTGGAAATACGGGCACGCAGCGTCGCCTCATCGATCGGGCCATACTGCTGCCCCTCTTTTCCGTAGAACCATTCCATGATCTGAAATCAAGCGGATTACATTCCCATGATCTGATATCCTCCGTCCACGTAGAGCACCTGTCCTGTGATGGAAGCCGCACCCTCACTCGCAAGAAAAACTCCGGTCGCTCCCAGCTCTTCGGTCGAGCAAGAACGCTGAAGAGGAGCATGTTCTTCGTAGTGTTTGATCATGGAACCAAACCCGGAAATTCCACGGGCTGCCAACGTCTGCACGGGGCCTGCACTAATGCAATTCACACGGATCTTCCTCGATCCGAGATCGGCGGCCAGATAGCGGGTCGCAGCCTCAAGGCTCGCCTTGGCCACTCCCATCACATTGTAATGAGGAACCACTTTAGCGGCACCATAGTAGCTCATCGCCACGATACTTCCGCCATTCAGCATCATTGGAGCTGCACGCTGAGCGAGCGCCACCAATGAATAGGCACTGATATCGTGGGAAATCTTAAAGGCATCACGCGTCGTGCTCAGGAAATCACCCTCAAGTGCTTCCTTCGGCGCAAAAGCCACCGAATGCAACACAAGGTCGATGGTATCGGTATGCACCTTCACCTTCTCGAAAAAAGCGTCGATCTCCTCGTCGCTGGTCACATCACAGGGATAGAGAGGCGCATCCTCGCCAAACGTCCCTGCAAGCTGCTCCACATTATCCTTCAGGCGGTCTCCCTGGTAATTGAAAATCAACTTCGCTCCGGCATCTGACCACGCCTTGGCAATCGCCCAGGCAATACTTCGCTTGTTCGCAACTCCGAAAACAACTGCGGTTTTTCCGCTCAATGGCTTGTCACTCATCGGCCAGAGCATCTCCCAACCCGACCACAATGGCAATAATTTTGCTTATCCAAACACCTCCCCACGGAACGGCGTGCCTCCCATCACCGACCCCACGATATTGCCCCCCATGCATACTTCCGCCTCTCCCAAAAACAAATCGTGCCTTGACGAGTTCGAACTACAAGAATGGGCGTCGAAACGCCCGTCCCTCCATGACCTTGAACACGCACCCTTCGCGAAAGAACCCCCTCTTAGAATCGTAACCCTCTCTATGCGCATTTTCTTCATGGCCATCCTCGCCCTTACTGGGGCAGCCCTGGCATTTGAAGATTCCCCTAAACCCCAAAAAATCACCCCGCCGGAAAAACACTGGGCCTTCAAAATGCCCTCTTCCGACTCCCGCCCCATCGACGAACTCGTTCACGAAAACCTCAAAAAGGCCGACCTCGCGGCCTCCCCCCAAGCCTCCCGTGAAGTCCTCATCCGCCGTGCTTTTCACGTCCTCACCGGCCTCCTTCCCACGCCCGACGAGCGCGCAAAGTGGATAGCCGACTCCCGCGCCGACTGGCTCTTCCACCTCGCCGAGGATCTCCTCGCTCGTCCCTCCTTTGGCGAACGCTGGGCCCGCCATTGGCTCGATGTCGCCCGCTACGCTGACACCAAGGGAGCTGCAAATCCAGAAAGCGAGGACTACCCCTACGCTTACACCTACCGCGATTGGGTCATCCGTGCCTTCAACGCGTCCCTTCCCTACGACCAATTCCTCCACCGTCAAATCGCCGCCGACCTCATGTCCCTCCCACGCGAGGAACTCGCTGCCCTTGGCTTCCTCACTGTCGGACGGGCGTATCAAGGCGGTCAAAACCACCTCGTCATCGCAGACCGTATCGATGTCGCGACCCGGTCCACCATGGGGCTGACCGTCGCCTGCGCTCGCTGCCACGATCACAAAACCGACCCCATTCCCACCGCAGACTACTATGCTCTTTATGGTGTCTTCAACAGCTCCCTCGTCCCCAAGAAACTTCCCGTCATCGCTGAACCGTCCCAAGAACCCGCCGCCATTGCCTACCGTGTCGAACTTGAGAAAAAAGCCAGCACCGTCCACGACCACGTCAAAAACTGCGTCCCCGAATACGCCCCGGCGAAAGATTATCTCAATTTCAATCTCCCGCGCGAGATCAACAACAAGATCAACCAAACCCAACGCCAAAAATTCCGCCAGCTCGTCGGAGCCGTTATCAAATTCCAGGCCACTTCTCCCCACGCGATCCCACGCGCCATGGTCGTCCGGGAAAAGCCCCAACCCTACGATCCCCGCATTCACGAACGGGGCAACCCCGGCGCACAGGGCCAGCAGGTTCCCCGCGCCTTCCTCAATCTCTTCCGCTCAAAAGACGAGCATTTCACCCAAGGTTCGGGACGACTCGAGTTCGCCCGTCGCCTCACCGACGACCGAAATCCCCTCACCGCCCGTGTCTGGGCCAACCGCGTTTGGATGCACCTCACCGGCACCCCGCTCGTCGATTCTCCCGGCGACTTCGGCCCCCAAACTCCCGAACCACTCCAACTCGCTCTCCTCGACCACCTCTCACTTTTTCTTCAAAAAAACGACTGGTCCACCAAGAACCTCATCCGCAACATCATGACCTCGAAAACCTGGCAACGCTCCAGCCTCGGCACCGCCGAACACCGGGAACGCGACCCCGCCAATCATTACTACGCCCGCGCCAACCGCCAACGCAAAGACCTCGAGTCCTGGCGCGACTCTGCCCTCCAAATCAGCGGACGCCTCGTCAATATGATCGGCGGCACTCCCTTCCAACTTGATAAAGCGCCGTACGAAGGACGTCGTACTATCTATGCCAAGACCCGCCGCGGCTTCCTCCCCTCCATCATGCGGGCTTTTGATTTCCCCGGCTCCGAGGAAGCCCTCATGCGGCGCACCACCACCATCACACCCACCCAGGCCCTCTACCTCATGAATAGCCCCTTTCTTCACGGCGAGGCCCGGGCCATTGCCAACAACGCGCCCACCATCGTAGGTATCTACCAAGCCGTCCTCCAACGACCCCCTTCCGCCGGCGAAAAGGAATCCGCAGAAACCTGGCTCAAGCGTGCCCGCCAAACCCGCACCTCGGGCGTCTGGGATTACGGTTACACTTTCAAAGACTCCCTCGACTTTAAGCCCCTCCCCCACTTCGAGCAAAGTCAATGGAGGGGCCAGCAGCCGCTCCCCGACAAAACCCTTGGCTGGCTCAACTGGAACGCTACCGGAGGCCATTCCGAAGCCGACAAACATGCCGTCTTAAAATGGACCGCCATCGAATCGGGAAAAGTCAACCTGTTGGGCAACTTCAAAGCCCTTCGCGACCAGGGCAACGGACTCATCGCCCGAATCATGCGGTCCAGCGGCGAAATCCTCGGCGAGTGGACTCTTGAACCCACCCAAGGCGTGCCCACCAAGGTCGAAAACGTCGAAGTTAAGGCGGGAGAAGAACTCTGGTTCATCGCCGACAGCCAGGGGGATGCCGCCTTCGACTCCTTCCAATGGGCCCCCCGTATCTCCGATGACAAAGGGATCATTTCTAATGCCAAAGATGATTTTGCCGGCCCCGGTCTCCACGCCTTCGCCCAACTTGCACAGGCCCTCCTCCTAAGTAACGAATTCTTCTACATCGATTAGACCCTCATGAACGGACACCACCACTTTGGCCACGGCGGCTTTGTCAAAACCCGCCGCGAATTCCTGCAACGCTGCGGCATGGGCCTCGGCGCCCTCGCCGTTCCTTCGCTCAGCGGTCAAACAATTAGCCCCCTTTCCCCCCGTCGACCTCAAACCAAAGGCACGGCCAAGGCCGTCATCCATCTCTTCATGAACGGTGGCCCCTCTCAAGTCGACACCTTCGACCCCAAGCCCGAGCTCACCAAATACCACGATAAAAAAATCCCCCTTGAGCTGAAAACCGAACGCCCCACCGGCGTCGCCCTCGGCTCTCCGTTCAAATTTCAAAAGCACGGCGAAAGTGGATTAGAGATCTCCGAACTCTTCCCAAACGTCGCGAAGTCTGCCGATGACCTTTGTGTCATCCGCTCAATGCATGCCGACGTCCCCAATCATGAACCTTCCCTCCTTTTGATGAACTGCGGAGACTCCCGCCTTTCCCGCCCCAGCGTCGGCTCTTGGGTCACCTACGGACTCGGCACCGAAAACCAAAACCTCCCTGGCTTCGTCTCAATGTGCCCCGGAGGCTACCCCATCTCCCGCACCCAAAACTGGCAATCCGGCTTTCTCCCCGCCGCTTATCAAGGCACCTATGTCGACACCAAAACGACCGACCCACGCAAGCTCATCGAACACGTCACACCCAAACACCTTGCCCCCCACCGTCAACGCGAGCAGCTCGACTTCCTCCGCCAACTCAACGAAGAACACGCCAAGGCCCGCGAATACGATTCCGACCTCGAAGCCCGTCTCGAAAGCTTCGAACTCGCCTACCGCATGCAGCTCGAAGCGACCGATGCCTTCGATGTCAGCCTTGAACCCCAGCACATTCGCGACATGTATGGCGACACCCTGCAAGGCCGCCAAATGCTCATCACCCGCCGCCTCGTCGAACGTGGCGTCCGCTTCGTGCAGGTCTGGCACGGCGCCGGCCAACCATGGGACAACCACGACGATCTCGAAAAGAATCACCGCCGTCTCGCCAAGGAATGCGACCAGGCCATCGGTGCTCTTTTACAAGACCTCAAACAAAGGGGCATGCTCGATGAAACGCTCGTCCTCTGGGGCGGAGAATTCGGACGTACTCCCGTCGTCGAAATGCCCAAAGAAGGCACCAACGCCGGCAAGATCAACGGACGTGACCACAACCACTACGGCTTCACCACCTGGATGGCCGGAGGCGGCGTCAAAGGCGGTCACGTTCACGGTGCCACCGATGACTTCGGCTTCGCGGCCGTCAAAGACAAGGTCCACGTTCACGACCTTCACGCCACCATGCTCCATCTCCTGGGCTTCGATCACAAGGACCTCACCTACCGCTATAGCGGCCGCGACTTCCGCCTCACCGACGTCCACGGACACGTCGTCCACGGCCTTCTTGCTTAGACAGATCCTCCGCAAGAGGACGGTAGCCAAAAGCAGGAGCTTTTGGCTACGATCCCGCCCCTCTCAAGCCAAACCGGATCTTCTTCAGAAGCCGTCGGATAGGCCCAATAGAAAAAGTAAATCGCGAAGAGCGCCCCAATCACCAGCCCTCCAAAAACTCTCACCGAGAGCGGCAACCTTCCAATCTCACCAAGTGAAAGTTGCTCTTCTTCCGTCCTCATCTCTCAGATCCTGACCGCTCACCCCACGATTGGTCGAACCGGAATTCCCCTCTCCCTAAAATACTCCTTCGCCTCCGGCACCGTGTGTTGCCCGAAGTGAAAAATACTCGCCGCCAAAACGGCATCCGCTTTACCCGCATCCAGAACCTCCACCATGTGTTCCAGAGTCCCTGCTCCACCACTCGCAATCACCGGAATGCCAACCGCCTCACTCACGGCCCGGGTGAGTTCAAGATCGTAACCATTCTGCGTCCCGTCGGCATCCATACTGGTTAGCAAAATCTCTCCCGCTCCTCGGTTATAAACTTCCTTGGCCCACTCAATCGCATCAAGCCCTTCAACCGGCTGTCTCCCTCCATGAGTGTAGACCCCCCACTTTCCCGAACCCTGACGCTTCGCGTCAATTGCCACCACGATGCACTGGTTGCCAAAAGCCTTAGCCCCCTCGTCCACCAATCCCGGCCGAAAGATTGCCGCCGTATTCACCCCCACCTTGTCTGCTCCCGCCAACAACATCCGACTCATATCCGCCACCTCGCGAATCCCACCGCCCACCGTCAACGGGACAAAACACTGTGCCGCCGTCTCTCTCACCACATCCACCATCGTCTCCCGCCCGTCGGACGACGCCGTGATGTCCAAAAAAACAATCTCATCCGCCTGTTGCTCATTGTAGGCCACCGCTGATTCCACCGGGTCCCCAGCATCCACCAAGTCCACAAAATTCGTCCCCTTGACCACCCGGCCGTTGGTCACATCGAGACAAGGAATAATCCGCTTCGCAAGCATGTGAGTGATCTATCCTCCCCCTCACGAAAAGCAAGTCACGAGCATCAATACGGAACGCGTGGGAACGGCGCCATCACTTTCCCTTCCTTTCAGAGGCACGCCCCTCTTGATTCGTCTTGGTGTCATCCTCCGAAGCAAACCCCCACGCTCCAATCCCCGCCCTAGCCACCTCCTTCTCCCACTTCTCAAGGTATTCCCTCTGCTGACGCCATCCACGCCCTTCGGGCAAATCCGCCCCCCATGTGTGAACCCGCACCAGCCCCTGTGCCACCAGCAATTCATGGAGGTAAATCTCACGTCCCTCCCAATTGAGAATCACAAAACAATATTCACGGCCTGGCCTCACGACATCCTCCCATTTTGTAAGGACCTTAAACCTCTCCTCTTTAAGAAGATTCAAGACAAAGGTTTTGGCATCCTTGCCCACCTTCGCCACATCATCCCTCCCCATGCCATTGAAATACTTCCCCTGTTCATCAAGACGGTCTCCATTGTTCTCACCACCGCCATACTCCTTGTATTCACTCTCGGGCGTATCCACGAAGTAGAGGCGGAATTGATTTTCACCCTTCTCATGTTTCACATGAAAACTATCTCCGTCGCTGTTCCGCCCTGTGATCAATCTACAGCCCTCCAGTAACTCCAATCCCGCCCCTCGGGTTTTCACCGGAGTAAACTTTTCTGTAAACAGCCCTTCTTCCATCCGTGCGATGAAGCCATCGCTCTGCGGAATCTGGTGCTGATCCCACTCTTGGTAGAGCTTCCACCCCAAGGCGATCGACAACACGATGACTCCAAAGATTATTTTCATCTTCTGATTCATGTGCAGGGAAACTAGAGCCCGTGATACCCTCGGTAAACCTTATAGGTTCCCGTCGGCACCGGCACCGGTCGCCACTCTTTCTTCAAGCGACGATGGGCCTTGATGAATTTTGTCGGGTCCGCCCAATTCTTGGTCGTCCTTGCCACACTCTCCCGCCACATCCCAACCGAGAGATTATAACGAATCTCAAAGTGTAGATGTGCCGCATACATCCCCCGATTATTCCCCATCGTCCCAATCTTCTGCCCTCGCTTCACCATGTCTCCTTTCTTTACCAGGATCGACCGCAAGTGCCCATATTGCGAATCGACATACTTCACCTGTCCTGTCGCCGGCTCACGGTAGGCATGACGAATCAACACCACCCGCCCCCAGCCAGCTTTGACATCGGTGGCAAAAGTCACCACCCCATCGGCACAGGCATAAATCGGATCATTTAAATCAGAGTCCCCTCCGCCCTTACCGTTCCAATCCTCCCCAAAATGAACGGGAACAGTCAGCCGCATCCCCCTCGCCTTGTAATAATTCTCACCGTCCGTTTTCCCCACCGGGTAATCAAACCCATCCGCTAACTTCATCCGAAGCACTCCGCCGGGCGCAATCCCGGCAAGCATGCAGATGACAATGACCGCTCTCGATATCATTTCTTCGAAGAAGTAGCGGCACGACGCAATCGGTCCATTATTGCCACCCCGATTCCCGTCTCCGACACTGACTCTGAGATAATCACATCAACTCCGGCCGCATCCAGATTACGCAGGCAGTAGAATAACCTCACCCCCCCTTCAGCGAGCTTTCCCTTTCCGGGACTCATCATTTCAATATGGGCCCACTCCGTGGCATCTACCAAAGAGCTGTTGCCTTCACCCCGATAACTCAACAGGCCATATTTCACTCCCTCCTCGGGAACAAAATCTTCCGGCTTGTCGATCAGGATCAACGGTGTGGTGGGAGCGTAGTGACTTTCCACCTGCCCGGGAGCTTCGATGTGATCTGCCTTTGTCCGTTTGGGCCTGATGACCTTGGCAATCTTCCTGAGATCTTCCCGCGCAATCGGCCCAGGCCGAAGCAATCGTAAAACGGGTCCTTTCTCAGACATCTCGGGCGCAATGATGGTGCTTTCCAAGCCATCCCGGCAAGCCCCACCATCAATCACCATCGGGATCTTTCCTCCCAGCTCTTCCATCACCGCTTGGGCCGAAGTCGGACTGATCCGTCCAAAGCGATTTGCACTCGGTGCCGCAATCGGAATCTCCCTAGCAACCGCCCGCATGACTTCGTGTGAACTGAGCCTTACCGCCACCGTATCCAGTCCACTCGTGACGAGATCGGGGACATCGGGCTTTTTGGGCAAAACCAGAGTGAGAGGTCCGGGCCAGTAGGCCTCAATCAGCTCATCGACCACTGCTTCCAGCTCCTCCGGAACATCGACGACCATATCAAGATCTCGTTTGTGTCCGATATGGACAATGAGAGGGTCAAATGAAGGACGCTCTTTCACCTCAAAAACCTTGGCCACTGCTTCCGCGTTGAAGGCATCTGCCGCCAGCCCGTAGACCGTCTCCGTTGGCAACGCCACCAGCTCTCCGTCCTCCAAAAGAGCCACGGCTTCCGCCACAGCCTCACGCCAATCTTCGAAATCTGCTACGACTAGTTTCGTGTCCACGGCAGATCTTTATCAGATACGGCTTCATGAATCGAATTCAGAAGGTAGACTTTTCTCTAGAGCATGCAGCAGAACATTATCCTCATCGGATTCATGGGAACCGGTAAGTCCACCATCGGACGGAACCTTTCCCAGGTTTTCGGCTACCCGCTCATCGATACAGACCACATAATCGTCGAACAACAAGGCCGCCCCATCCCTGAAATCTTCGCCTCCCAAGGCGAAAATGCGTTCCGTGACATTGAGACCAATCTCCTTCATTCTCTCCACAAGCACTCTGGCCACATCATCGCCACTGGCGGGGGAATCATTGGAAGAGAGGAAAACCGAAAGATCCTACGCGAACTCGGCTACGTCGTCTGGCTCATCGCCAAACCTTCCGAAATCCTCGAACGCACCTCGCGAAACTCCAATCGCCCTCTCCTCAACAACGATGACCCCGAGGACACCATCCGCGACCTTTTGGAAATCCGCACCCCTCTCTACAGAAAAACCGCCCATCTCGGCATCGAAACCGACGACCTCTCATTCGACGAAGTCACCACCGGTATCATCGAGTCCGCCCGCTACCACTTCGGATCCCAAGAATGACCCCCGCCATCGCCAATTCCAACGTCAAGTTCGTCGCTCGGCAGCTGGGCTTCGATGACTGCCGTATTGCAACCGCCACCCGAGCACCCCATGCCGATGACTACCTCGAATGGGTCGATGCCGGCCATGCTGGCGATATGGGCTGGCTCGAGCGAAACGTTGAACGCCGCTGTGACCCGCGTGAGGTTCTTGCAGGCTGTCGATCAGTCGTTTCTCTCGCCCTGAACTACCTCCCCTCTCAGGAACAAGCCCGCTCTGACTACCGCATCGCCCGCTACTCGTGGAACGATGACTACCACGACCTCATCGAGGACAAACTCAAGGACCTAGACCTCGCCCTTCAAGACATGGGAGGCACCCAGCGCTACTACGTCGATACCGGCCCCGTCCTCGAGCGCGACTTCGCCTCCGCCTCCGGCCTCGGATGGAATGGCAAATCTACCGTTCAAATCCACCGTAAACTCGGCACCTGGTTCTTCCTCGCCGAACTCCTCACCACCTTGGAAATGGAGCCCGATGCCACCTCCAGCGACCACTGTGGCAAATGCACCGCCTGCATCACCGCCTGCCCAACCCAGGCCATCACCGCTCCGCGCAAACTCGCCGCCACCCGCTGCATCTCCTATCTCACCATCGAGCACAAAGGCGCCATCCCCCTCGAATTCCGCCGCGCCATCGGCGACCGCATTTACGGCTGCGATGACTGCCTCGACGCCTGTCCCTGGAACCGCTTCGCCCAAATCTCCCGCGAAGTCTCCTTCCACGCTCGCGAAGAAATTTTCACCCATTCCCTCTCCGACTTCCTCGACATGTCAGTCGATGATTTCCGCCGCGTCTTCGCCAAGTCCCCTATTAAACGTATCAAACACGAACGATTCTTGAGAAACGTCTGCGTCGCTCTAGGCAACACCGGCACCGAAAAGGACCTCTCAAAACTCAAAGAACTCGCTACCCACGAATCACCCCTCATCGCCGAACACGCCCAATGGGCCATTGAAGAAATCATGAATAGAAATTCATTGTCATGATCAAACTCCTAATCGCCCTAATCTTTTGGGCCCCGGCACTGGCCACAGAAAAACCCAACATCCTTCTCATCCTCGCGGACGATCTCGGCTACTCTGACCTCGGTTGCTACGGTTCCGAAATTTCCACGCCTAACCTTGATTCCCTTGCCGAAAACGGACTCCGCTTCACCAACTTCTACAACACCGCCCGCTGCTGGCCCACCCGCGCCGCCATCCTCACCGGCTACTACCCGCAACAAGTCCGACGCGATACCATCAAAGGCAAACAAGGCCCCAGAAAAGGAAAGCGCCCCTCATGGGCACCCCTCGCTCCCGCCCTTCTTAAATCCGCCGGCTACCGTACCTACCACATCGGGAAATGGCACATCGACGGCATGCCTGTCGCCTCTGGCTTCGACCGATCCTACTACCTCAAAGATCAAAGCCGATTCTTCAACCCCGAGACCCACCACCTCGACGACAAACTGCTCCCTCCTGTCAAAAAAGGCACCCCCTTCTACGCCACCACCGAACTCGCCAACCGCACCATCGGATTCCTCACAGAACACGAAAGCCAACACCAAGGTTCTCCCTTCTTCACCTACCTCGCCTTTGCCGCCCCCCACTTCCCTCTTCACGCCCTTCCCGAAGACATTGCCAAGTACGAAAACACCTATACTTCCGGCTGGGAAACCATCCGCACAAAACGGCACCAACACATGTCCGAACTCGGCTTTCCAAAAATTAACCTTTCCCCCGTCATACCCAACCTCGGTCCACCCTACCACTTCCCTGATCATCTCAAAATTCTCGGCCCGAACGAAGTAAACCGCCCCCTCCCCTGGGCCTCACTCACCGCCTCCCAGCAAGCCTTCCAGGCCCGCAAGATGGCCATCCACGCCGCTATGATTGAACGCATGGATCAGGAAATCGGACGAGTCATTTCTCATCTTAAAAAGACCAATCGCTTCGATGACACCCTCATCCTCTTCCTCTCGGACAACGGCGCCAGCGCCGAAATTATGGTCCGCGGAGACGGCCATGAACCCACCGCGCCCATGGGCTCCGCCGCCACCTACCTCTGCCTCGGCCCAGGCTGGTCTACGACCGCCAACACCCCCTTCCGGAAACACAAAACCTGGACCCATGAAGGAGGCATAGCCACTCCCCTCATCGCCCACTGGCCCAAAGGAATCACGGCAAAAAAAGAATTCCGACACACCCCCGCCCACGTCATTGACGTCCTCCCCACTCTTCTCAATCTCACGGGTCTCAAGCGAGACTCCCCGGCCCTTACCTTCCCCGGGAAAAGCCTTCTCCCGCTTTTCTTCGAAGATCAAAAAAACTTCCACCAAGCTCTTTGGTGGTGTCACGAAGGGCACAATGCCATCCTCCGGGACGGATGGAAAGCCGTCTCCAGCCATAAAGAGCCGTGGGAGCTTTACAAGCTTACCAAAGACCGTAGCGAAACCCAAAATCTTGCCGCCAAGCACCCTGACAAACTCAAATCTCTCATCACCCTCTGGAACAAACGCGCCGACCAATACCTCGCCGAGGCCAAAAAATAAGAACTCCTCTTTTCAAGAGGCCCCTCCGGTCGATAAGCTCTCCAATGCTTCTCAAAAGACTCCTCCCAGCCCTCGCTCTCTTTTCCAGCCTAACTGCCGACGAAAAAGTCACCCCTGCACCTCCTGAATTCGGCTTCGTCAACCTCTTCAACGGCAAGGACCTCACCAACTGGGTCGACGTCAACACCTCCCCCGACACCTGGGCCGTCAAAGATGGCCTCCTCGTCTGCTCCGGCAAGCCCATCGGTGTGATGCGCTCCGAGAAACTGTATGAAAACTTCATCCTCGTCGTCGAATGGCGGCACATGGAAGCCGGCGGCAACTCGGGAGTCTTCCTCTGGAGCGATGCCAAACCATCCGGCAACCGCCTTCCCAAAGGCATGGAAGTTCAGATGCTCGAACTCGAATGGCCCAACATCCACAAAAAGCGCGACGGCTCACCCAACCACCCCGGCTACGTCAGCGGTGAACTCTTCGGCGCCGGCGGAATGAAAGCCGTCCCCGAAAACCCCCGCGGCAGTCGCAGCATGTCGTATGAAATGCGCTGCAAAGGCAAAGGAGAATGGAACCAATACGTCATCGTTGCTGTCGACGGCACCGTCAAACTTTCCATCAACGGAAAATTCGTCAACGGCATCCGCGAAGCCGATCTCCGCAAAGGCTACCTCTGCCTCGAATCAGAAGGTGCCGAGATCCACTTCCGGAAAGTGCAGATCATGGAGCTTCCCACTGGCCGAGCGAAGGATTTGGGGATGACGCTCGATAAAAAGTAGAGCGTTCAAATCAGACAAACTCGATAAAATCGTAATTAAGGGGGCCTCCGAAAACCTACTTTCGATGTGAAATGGCGTTACCAGAGGTGCCCTTAAGATTATTATGATCCTTGGTATTTCCCATGCTTGGATTCACAGAATCGTCAAAAGTAATATTTAGCGGATATTTTTCGCGCTCAATCTGGAATGAGCAAGGCACTCTGAGTGATCTTTAGGCTCAGCCATACTTGGGGATCAGGTCACTTTTTCGGGGTAAAATTTCCCGAATGTTTTCTTAGGCATCATGACGGCTTTCGCCGTGGCTGACGACCCCAGAGATCGCGGGGTGGCACCCGACAACTCATGCGCTGTCTTCATCGCGATCGGGAGTGACGATCAATTTCATGGAGTGCTGAAATCGAGATCGTCTCCAGCTTTTCGGAGCCAAGGAGTCATTGGATGAGGCGGATGTCGATTCAACCATCGAGCGTGGATGTCGCAAGTGTGGCGAAGCAGATAACAGCGCCGGAAGCAGGTCATACCGGGATTCTTTCCGCCCTCGGCACCGAGAGTCGAAGGAAAGATGAACGGGGAAAAGCAAGGAGCCTTCTTAGGGAAATCAGCGCCGGCCTTCAAAGGCTCGCGAAAGGGTCAGTTCGTCAGCGTATTCCAGGCCACCTCCGGCTGGCAGGCCTTGCGCAAGGCGGGTGATCTTGCACTTGGTCGAAGCGAGAACTTCGCTGAGATAATTTGCGGTGGCTTCGCCTTCAACGTCGGAACTGGTGGCAAGGATGACTTCGGTTCCGGGATTCTCACGAACACGGCGCACCAATCCCCCGATCCGTAGATCTTCGGGACGGACATCATCGAGGGGTGATAACTTCCCGCCAAGACAGTGGTAGAGGCCCCGGAAAACACCGGAACGTTCAATGGGCACGACATCAGTCGGTTGCTCTACGACACAAAGAAGTTGCGTTTCCCTGCCCTGCTCGCTGCAAACCGCACACCCGGAGTGGCCGGTGAAGAACCCACAAGTCGGGCAGGCTTTGACGACTTCGTGACACTCTCTCAGGGCACCCGAAAGATCCATCGGGGTCGCCTTCGGGTTTTGCAAAAGATACACTGCAATGCGCTCGGCACTGCGTGGTCCAACGCCGGGAAGACGTTTCAATTCACCAACGAGGGCCCTGACTTCAGAAGGATATTCAACCTTGGCCATCAGAGCGCTTGGAATGTTGCTTGGTCATGTGATCCCCTTCGAGACGGATGACATTTTTAGCAGTATCTTCGATCACACCTTCGCACGGCATGCGGTGGGTCTGGGCGTAGATGGTTGCAGAAAACCACGCCCACAAAACCGCCAGGACAACTCCGAATGGCTTCCAGAAAATTCCCCAAACAGCAAAAGCAGGAATCAGGGAGAGAGTCAGAAGCAAAGCTGAAAAGCCAACGATCAGGCGCCGCCCGGTTCCCGGAGTGCCCAAAATGGCCGCGACCAGTCCGAAGGACGCGGCAGCGGTGATGAAGAGTCCCACCATGCCGGGCAAGCCCACCTCAGCTTGAATTTCCAGTCCCCCACTTTTCCAAAGCCCACGCAGTGATTCGGTCAAGCCGTCAAGGATAGCCATCGCCTCGGCCGCTGTTCCAAGAAGGAGCGAGACGGAGCCAAAAACAGTCAGCGGAACCGAAAGGTGACCGATGGGATTTGCGGTTTGGGGCATAAGGGCGTCACGGAATTAACAGAATTATGAAGAGGATGGAAGGGATTTGAATCCCCTCTTGGAAAGTCCGGAACCTCGAATCTTTCTCCCGCGTGAAATGAGCCTTGGAAAGGCAACCCTGATTTCGTTCAGGAACCAAGAGCTGGATATTCCAGCTAAGGCACCACCTCCACAACGACACGGAGAAACTACTTGAGTTCGTCAGCCGAAGTTTGATCCGCTTCAAAAAAGCCCACTCCAAACAATCCTGTTCAGCATGGGGGCTTGTCCCCGTTTCTGTCACGCTGAGTGCCTCCCATTCCAAAAGATCTCTGGAGATCTGAGAGGTCTACCCAAGATCATGGGTTTCGGAAATTCGACGGGGAAACTTACCCTGAGTCGGAGTGATGCTTCATCGTAGTATCATTCAACAGGAACGACCTTCTTGAACAAGGAGAGGATTCAATCCAAAGCCGTCGTCCGCAAGGTGGGAATAGCGATCCCTATCCACCGTCTATTAAAAAGAACGTTCCCGGGAATCCCCGAGAACGTTTCAAAGGTAGACTGTCGTTTTGGAAATGACAATTACTCCTCAATGACCTGATAGTAGGCCTTGGGCTCCGTGGCTGAAATCGATGGCGACACGGTGACCTCTCCACCGGAAGTGATACCGGTTTCAACATCAGTGAATGTCACCAAATCAAAGGACCGGGAAATCTTGTAAGACTTTCCTGGCGATGAGTTAAAGGTCAGCACAACCGCGCCGCCATCGAGGGCAAAATCCGTGATCTCAGGAGCGGCAGCACTTCCACCGAGATACAGGGTATCAGAGTAGTATGTCAGCCCCTTCTGGAGGTTGATCGCTCCGGAGGTGAATGTCACTCCGCTCAAAGCCCCGTTTGCTCCGTCACCTGCCATATTGTCACTGGCTACGCCAAAGGACGAACCGTTCGTCCCTGTCCAATCTCCACCAAGAAGGGCGGCGTCCGAGGCAACGAGGGCTCCGTTGATATAGAGCGCGAGCGCCGAGTTCCCGTCATCATCGAGAACGTCATAAGTCACCACGACGTCAAGGTCGCCCGCGGCAATCTGTGCGGCAGTGAGGGTATGGGTTGCCGTGGCGAGTTCTAGTCCTCCGCTGCCAGCGGCCCGGAAGATGATTTGATTACCGGCCTCGTAGACCAGGGAACTGCCAATTGTAGCCCCTCCGGTTTCAAAAAGAACCTCACGCGCACCGTCGACTTTGTCCTCAAAGTCCACAACAAGCCGGAAGTTCGCATCAGCGAAGTCGCTGGCTACAAGAAGCGCGTCGAATGAAACTCCGGTTCCCAGCGCATTAAGATTGGCAAAGGGTGTTCCAATTTCATCGGCAGGAGGAAGGCTTCCAAAATCATCAGGATCGGAACCCACACACACTTCGAATGCATCGCCGAAGCCATCAAAATCAGTATCTATCAGCAGAGGGTTGCTGGAAGAATCACCATTCACCTCTTCCCCATCAGTCAATCCGTCTCCATCGGAATCAGGATTGTTGGGATCGGTGGGTTCGTCCAAGCCCAACTCTATGTGATCATCGAGACCATCGGCGTCTGAATCAGCAAGAGTCGGATTCGTTCCAGCTCCCAGTTCCTGAATGTTAGTGAGGACATCACCGTCATTATTGTCAGTCGCTCCCTCATCTAGATTTCCAAAAAAGACCATCTCCCAGAAGTCGGGAAGCCTATCGAAGTCCGAGTCGCTCGCCACGATGGCATCTGCAATCCGCAAGAAGGCTTCATCGGCCTCCGCCGAAGTCAGCGCCCGGTCATAGATTTTAAAAAAGCCAATATCTCCCTGGAATGTTGTCGTTCCTTCGAGAGCCATGCCACCGGTGCCACCAAGGGCCCCATCAACGGCACCACCAAATCCAGACCAAGTGAAGAGACTGGCCCGGCCATCAGGAACACCAATCGTCCCATTGGCAGTCCCGGAGTCCAAACCGCCTGCCGAGCCCTTGACGAAGAGCGCAACATCCCCGGTCGCCGAATCAACCGATACAAGAATTTGCACAAAATCATTGGGGTTTAAAAGAAGGACTGGAACCTCCAAATCGATCGTATTTACTCCCCCGGTGCTGTGAAGAAACCTCACTGAGGACGAAGAGATCAGAATGCCCGATCCTTCTCCATTACCACCGGTTTCGAAAATTACCTGAGGGGTTTCATTAAGCTCCCCAGGGCGAACCCAAATTTCAAAAGTGGTATCTTGCGATGGAAAACCCAGCCCCATGTCCCCCCCGGTCACTGCTGCAGGATTCACGCGATCAATCGCTGCGGTAAGACTGGTATTCTCCGAGGTCAAGCCGGTCAAAAGGTCGCCTCCTGTAATATCGAAATTCTTTCCACCAACCGAATCGAGAATCGCTCCGCTCGTCTGATTCGGAAGCGAAGGATCCCAGCAGTGGATGATCGCCGCACTCAGAGCATCAACAACGATCTCTACCTGTGCATCAACACTCCCTGTTCCATTGGTCGCGGTCAACGTATAGGTTGTCGTTGAAGCCGGAGAAACCACCGCAGATTCCACAGCTGAAACCGCACCTGGCTCTGGAGAAATGCTCACGGAATCGGCACCAGAAACATCCCACTGAAGAGTAGTCGATTCACCTGGCGCAATGAGAGCGTCAGTCGTGGCGAACGAATTAATCTCGGGGAGTTCATCCACGACAACGGTGACCTCACTCGTCACGATCACCGCTCCTTTTTGGGCTGACAAAGTGTAAGTGGTCGTCGCTCCGGGCATCACCGAAGTGTCGGCAAGGGCCGTAACGTCCATGCGTCCCGGCTCTAGAGTTAATGAATCAAAGTTCGAAGCCGTCCACGCAATGATACTGGAGGCCCCCGCTGATATCGCCGCGGGAGTTGCACTGAGATCATCAATTTTAGGGCGTTCCAAATCTGAAGTTAGGGTCAGGGTCACCACATCATTGGCTCCGGAACCATAATCCACCGAAAATGAATAGCCCTGCTGGTTGGTAAAGGATGCGCCCTGGGTGAATTGACCGCTGAGAGTGGTATAATTCATGAGAGTCCAGGAATCGTTGACTGCGAAAGCCCCCCTGAGCGTCACCGCGAGATTGGCCGCCGGGTCAATCGTCATATGGAGACCTCTCGAATTTGAGCGCTCCAATGATCCCACATCCGCCCCGTCGATGATAAAAGACAGAGTACCATCCTCCCCAATCGTGCTGAGATCGGCTGAATTAAAAAGGTTACTTTTCCCGGTGGGCTGCATCTCCAGAATCCCATTGTTGATGTTCAGAAACTTGTAAACCTGCAACACTCCCGCAACGGAAACAAATCCGCTCCCTCCTGCGAAATCGCCAATCGCAAACTCCATTGTTCCCCCCTGGGTTCGGTAGGTGGCACCCTCCTTTACCGTGAGGGTTCCCGAACCTCCGTTGACTCCCACATAGATCCCGTTGCCTCCTCCGTGAGCGCCACTGAGCGTTCCCCCGGTCACCGTAACAGATCCGGATTGACCGGCTCCATTTCCGATTTCGATACGACTTGGATTATCAGTATTGCTGGCCCCCGTATTCTGATCAACGACCGCATTTCCATTGATGACCGCGGTCTGGTTATCAGGAACAACAATCCCGGCATCCCAGCGCGTGGGGTCCAACCAACTACCGTCTCCGGTAAAGGTAGTGATTTGTGCCGTGATTACCCCGGGCACCAAGGAGAGAAGGAGAAGTGTTTTTTTCATAGCTGAATGTGTGGATTACGAGCCTAGAGAGCACACTATTGCAAACCTTCCGTCAAGGAGGCCCAGAGATTTCAACTTCCTGTCTGACAGCTTAGATTCAAAGAATCTTAGGAATCATTCCGCGAGTGTGCTCCGACCTTCCTTCTTGTATTTCTCAAGCAGTCCTTGCAGTGATTTCACCACTTCCGGATGCTGCTCGTGGACATTCTTGGACTCCCCGGGGTCATTTTTCAGATCATAGAGCTGAACTGCCGGAAGCTTTGCATAGAGCTTCTTATCTCTTGGCCTTGGGCTACTCCAACCTCCGGAATGCGGAGCATCTATGAACTTCCACTTCCCCTGTCGGATCGCGAAAGTGCCATTGATCGAATGATGAATAGTCGCCTCTCGAACCGGCTCCCCCGATTCACCAAAAAGATTGGGCAGCATGCTCACGGAGTCCTCCCCGGCGTCCTTGGGAAGCTTCACTTCAAGGACATCCGAAAGCGTCGCTATGAGATCGGTGAGGCAGGTGGGATCACTGCAAGTCGATCCCGCCTTTACCTTGGCTGGCCAGCGGACGAGGAAAGGAATCCGGTGCCCTCCCTCAAAAATATCCGCTTTGTGCCCCCGATAAATATGACTTGGATCGTGTCCCTGTGCCTCAAGCTCGGCGAAATCAGCCTCGGGAGAGCACCCGTTGTCGCTCGTAAACACGAAGAGAGTGTTCTCGTCGACTCCAGCTTCCTTAAGGGCATTCAGAACCTGCTTCACGGTATCATCAGTCATGGTGACAAAGTCGGCATAAGCGCTCTTCATCCCGCTCTTCCCCTTAAATTCTGGAGTTGGAAGGACGGGTGTGTGAGGCGAAGGCAAAGCAAGGTAAAGGAAAAATGGCTTTCCTGTTTTGGCCTGCTCCTTGACGTATTTCACGGCGCGGCGGGTGAGGTTTGGAAGGACGTCCTCATGATCAAAATCATCCGAAGTGGGGCCATTTCTCCACCAACCATTTTTCGATTCCTGTTTCGTCCGTCCCGTCTCCTTGGTTGGAACGGCGGTCGGCATTCCGTTTTCAACCCAAACATAGGGAGCCATGTCGAGCGAACCACAGTGACCATAGGAATAGACAAACCCTTTCTCCTTCGGACCGTTTTCGACAGGCTTGGAGAAATCGACTTTTTTGCCGTCCTTCGCCCAATCCCATCCCAGATGCCACTTTCCAATAAATGCCGTATGGTAGCCATTCTCTTTCAGAAGCGAGGCTACAGTCATGCGCCCTTCCTCGATCAGAAACTTGGAGTAACCGTTCAGAACTCCACTTTTCATCCGCGAACGAAACGCATAACGGCCCGTTAAAACCCCATAGCGGGTGGGCGTGCACACCGAAGAGTTCGAATGCGCATCTGTGAACACCATTCCGTCCTTCGCCAGTTGATCTGTCCCCGGCGTGGCAATTTTGCCCTCGGGATTACAACTTTTTAAATCCCCGTAGCCAAGGTCATCGGCGAGAATGTAAACGACATTGGGCTTCTTTGGATTTGCAGCCGAAATGACCGGAAGTAAGGCGAGGACAAAGAGAGGGATAAATTTCATGATTTAACTTTAAGAGGTGGAGAGAGAAAAAAACGGTCACCTCCCGGGAGATGACCGTTTTGAAGAGTTGATTAATCTAGACCGGCAGCTTCCACTTGTCGCGGCAAGGCTGGTCGATGAGCGAATTCGCAAGGTCGTTACCAATGAACTGCATCTTCTTTGGATCGAAATTCAGGTTCGTATTCAGGCGATGGGCGATCTTACCAAGATTGATCAAGGTGCAGGAGTTGAATCCATTCTGCTCATTGAGTGCAAACTTCTTCTTCTCGCGAATGGCCTGATGGAAGTCAGTGATCTGCGCTTCCGGCTCGGGGAGGGTCTTGATCTTTTCGGCGAAGCCTTTGACGTCGGACTTGAAGCCTTTGAAAATCTTTCCTTCGGGTCCTTCGATGAAGGCCGCATCCTTATCCTTATTCTCCCCATCCAGCACGATCGTCGTGCCATCAGCGTACTTGTAGGTGATGCGACGCCAGCTTCCGACAGCGTCAGTGTCCTGTGGATCGGCATCGATTTCGACCGAAACAGGGAGCTCATTGTCTTTCCCCAAAATATACTGAACGGGATCGAGGTAGTGCTGTCCCATATCCCCAAGACCGCCACCATCGTAGTCCCAGTAACCACGGAATGTTCCATGGGTTCGGTGCGAGTTGTAGGGTCGATAGGCAGCTGGCCCAAGCCAGAAGTCGTAGTCGAAGTGCTTCGGCACCTGCTGAATCGGCAGGTTGGTTTTACCAGACCAGTTAAATTTCCAGTTGAAGCCGGTCACCCCGGACAAGGTCACCTTGTATGGGCCTTTTCCTATCAATCCTCCATCGACCGCCTTCTTCACCTGACGCGCCGTCACTCCGGAGCCATAGAAATTTGATTTGAAGCGGAACCAGGTATTGATGCGGTATGCCGTCCCGGCTTCCGCGATCGCTTTCTTCATCGCCATCCCCTCACCAATCGTGCGGGACATTGGCTTCTCACCCCAAACCGCCTTGCCGGCCTTCGCGGCAGCAATCGCCATATAGGCGTGCCAGTGCGGAGGCGTGCAAGTGTGGATAATATCGATGTCATCCCGCGCGATGATCTCCCGAAAATCGTGGTAGCCCTTCACATCCTTGTCCCCCTTGCCCTTTGCCTTCTTCATCTGACCGGCGAGGCGCTGCGAATCAACGTCACAAAGAGCCAGCAATCTTCCCGGCATCGGCAGGTGGGCATTACTAATGCCACCGCAGCCAAGAATCGCGCGGGTCAGTTCGTTCGAGGGAGCGGTTTGCCCGTTGAGGCCCAGCACTCGGCTGGGCACAATGGAAATGGTCGCTAAAGAAGCAAGCCCGCCAAGGGCCTTCCGTCTGGAAATTTTGTCTGATGGATTCACGATAGATTTTTATTACGTCGCCAGTTAATGAGATGTGTCATTATTGCGAACTTTCGCAATAAGTTCTTAAAACCGTTTCGTAAGTCAACGTCCCTTCTCCGGCACAGATTCTCTCCGTTATGAATTCACCCCGCCTTGTGGCCTTCGCCCTTTTCTTTTCCACCTGTTTCACGGCCTTCGCCGTCCCCTCGGCTCAAGACCTTCTCCAAGAAGAAACAACCAAGCTCCTCAAGGAAGCCGAACTCGACCCGACGGGAGACTTTGGGACAGCCTTCCTCACCTCCCCCGATTGGCAGCACGAATTTCACGACTCCGGCCCCGTCGAGGCTCCTGCCGAAGCTCTTGGCATCCTCTCCGCTCTCTGGAGCAAGGATTCTTCAATCTCATCCGATCCCATCAAACGTGGCATGGCAACCGCCTGCGCTCTCGAATCCCCGCGCCGAAAGTGGACCGTTGACGACGTCTTCCCTCGCTACGAATTCTTCCGCGACAAGTGGGACCAGGGCCTCCTCAACACCATGTATGCCGATCTCAGCATCTTCGAGCGTCGCTACCTCGCACGCGGCGTCCAGCACACCCGTTTCAACGAGCTCGCCTCGATGCACTATCACAACGATGAGGTCTGCCTTCCTTCTGAAAAATACACCGGCGCCTGCTGGTATGCCCGCTGGATTCTCCACAACCCCTTTGGCGACTCCATTCATGGTCCGCAATACTACGCCCCCTTTTTGAACAGCTGGGGCAACTATGCCGAAATCGTCCGCAACGTCGGCGGCGTCTGTGGTTCCCTCTCCAACTTCGGAGCTGCTGCCGCCCTCGCCAATGGCATCCCCGCCGTCACCATGGGCGAACCCGGCCACTGCGCCTATGCCGTCATGACCAAGCCCGGCCACTGGCAACCCGCCTACAGCCTTTCCTGGAAGCGCGACCTCCACACCTCCTTCCACGGTGGTTCCTGGGGATGGCACATCCTTGTCACCACCGCCCAGCAAGACATCAAAGCCACTCGCACGTCCGGCGACATCCGACGCCTTGCCCGCCACTACGCTGGCAAAAACAACTTCTCAAAAGCCCTCGAAGTTCTCGCCACCGCCCGCCAGACCCACCCGGCCGACTGGCAGAACTGGATCCTCTCGGCCGAGATACTCGAAAAGGCCAAAAAAGGCCTCTCCGCCTGGCAGGAATTTCACCAGGACATCATTAAGCACCTCGCCCCACTCGGTGGCGAAGTCGCCTTCCACCTCCTCCACAAAAAAGCCTACCCGCACCTCCTCCCCAAAAACAACCTCAAGGACTCCCCACAACAAACCCACAAGATCTTTGCCTCCGCCCACCGCGCCCTCACCGACTGGGGACTCGGTCGCTGGGATTTTCAGCGCACTTTGAAAGACCAACTCAAACTCTTTGGAAAAGACACCCCCGCCCAGGACCGCTTCATGGCAGAACTCTTCTCCATCCATGCCGAACAAAATGTCTTCACCGCCGACATCCTCGCCCTGCAGCTTGATCGCACCAAGGACGACGAAAAACGCTTCCACGCCTTCATTAGTGACATCAGTAAATCACTCGCCAAAAATACCGACGCCAACGGCGACCAATATAAGAACGTCATCACCACTCTTGCCCGCTCTGTTCTACCCAAGGCTGCCGCCAATGGTGACAAAGCCACTTTCCAGGCCATCGGCAAACTCACCGCCGGCATCTTCGATAAAAGCGACGTCACTCCTGAAAAATTTCCCGGCATCCTCCTCAGCTCCGGCGGCACCTTCGGCATTCAAAAACCCGGCAACCGCTGGGACAATCCCTCCCGCCACTGGGGTGTCATCGAAGAACACGGAGGCGACTTTCACACCGATGCCACCCCCGCCACCGCCACCATCCAACTCGGCAACTACGGAGACCTCACCGGTGTCGTCATCGTCACACGTACCGGCCAATTCACCCGCATCGTCAACGCCGTCCTCCAAACCTCCATCAACGGTAAGGAATGGACCGACGTTCACACTTTTAAAAAACACGGACGAACCCACCGCGTCGATCTTCGCGGCAAAGACCTCTCAGCAGGCTACGTCCGCGTCATTCATGAAGGCCAACCGAGCCTCCACTTCCATAAGTTCCACGTTTACGGCGACAAGAAAAACTAAGCCCTTCGTCCTATGAGATCTTTCCTACCTCTTCTCGCCCTCGCTTCGACCGCGGTCGCCAAGCCCACCCGCTCACTCAACTTCGTCGAAGCTACCGCCCTCGCCAAAAAATCCGAGCGACCCGTTGCCGTCTACGTCCACGGAAGTTCGTGGCACGGGGCCAGCAAACGCTTCCGGGACCTCATCTGGAAAAAACCGGAATTTGCCGCCACCCTCACCCAACCTATCATTCTTACCAACATCGAGGTCAAACAACACTTCGACAAGGAAGCCGCCGCCAAACACGACGAAAGCGTCAAGGGCTGGAAAGATAAATCCGTCCGCACCTACCCCGCCATTCAAGTTTACGGATTCGACGGGCACCTCCTCACTACCCTCTCTGGCGCCGCCCTCCGCAGCCTCTCTTCGATGGACGCCCTGACCGATCGACTTGATCAGCTCGCCGGGCTTGCGACCCAACGACGCAACCTCCTTCAAGAAGCCACCGCCGCTGAAGGCTCGGAAAAACTCAATCTCCTTGCCCAACTCGCCGATCTCCCGCTCAACAACGAGCCCAAAATCATCGCGCAGTTCAAAAATCTCGACCCCGAAGATAAAACCGGTTGGCAGGCCCGTCTCAGCTTCAAAAACTGGGACTTCGTCCGCCACATCACCGGACTCGTCAACGGAGACAAACACGACGAAGCCCTCACCGAAATCGAAAAGCAGCTCTCCGTTCCCGATCAATCGCCCGCACGTCTCGCCCTCATCCATGGGGCCAAAGGACGCGTCCTCGCCTCCCAAAACAAACTCTCCGACGCTTGGGCCACCTTCCAAAAAGCGCACCAATGTGACCCCAAGGGCCCCAACGGAATCACTATGCTCGCCTACGGCACCCGCGTCGCCGGCGTCCCCCTCCGTGAAGTCCTCCCCACCGACTCCACCCTCAATGGCAAAGACATCGGCGACAACATCTCCCGCGACCACGCCACCGTCACCCTCTCTTCCACCTCCAACGACGACCCCACCCAGCATGCCCACCTCTTCAACGGCCCGTATGCCAAGGTCGGCTTCGCCATCCACACCGACGCCGAAAAAGACGCCCACGGTATCGTCGACCTGCAGGAAATCTGCCAGGTCCAAGCTCTTCGTATCATCAACCGACGCACTCAATCCGGTCGCGCCAAAACCCTCACCGTCTGGACTTCAGCCGACCAAAAAACGTGGCAAAAAATCTGGGCTGCCGACAAAGCCGAGTTCGCCTGGGATATCCTCCTCGAAAAACCCGTCGCCGCCCGCTACCTCAAAGTCGGCCTTAAAAGCCCTAAACCCGAATATCTTAGTCTCCAGGCCATCGACATATTTGGTTCTAGATAGCCGCCGGGAATCTGAATGACAAATTTTAATTCTTCTCACAGAAAGCCAGAATTTATTTGCCTCACCTCCACCCGCTCTCCATCGTCCGACTTTCCCAATCAGCAAAGAAATGCACGCATACCTCACCCCACTTTTTGGCGTCATTGGCCTCATCCTCGCGGCCCTCATTTTCTTCAACATCAAAAAACAGAGCGCGGGCGGCGGTAAGGCCGAGAAAATCTCCATCCAGATTCAAAAAGGAGCCATGGTCTTTATGACCCGTGAGTTCAAGCTCATCGCCCTCTTCGCCATCACCCTCGGAGCCGCCCTTTTCCTCTTCCAAAAACCCGAATACCGCGGCCCTCAGTCCATCGCTTTCTTCATGGGCTGCCTCGCTTCCTCCGCCGCTGGTTACATCGGCATGAAGACCGCCACTCTCGCCAACGTCCGCACCTGCATCGCTGCCAACACCACCGGTGCCGCTCGCGCTCTTAAAATCGCCTTCTCCGGTGGTGCTGTCATGGGCCTCACCGTTGCTGCCATGGGCCTCCTCGGACTCGGCTCCCTTTTCGCAATCTACTCTGGGGACGAACACCTCCCCGAAATCCTCGAAGGCTTTGCCATGGGAGCCTCTCTCGTCGCCCTCTTCTATCGAGTTGGCGGCGGCATTTTCACCAAGGCTGCTGACGTCGGCACCGACCTCGTGGGCAAGGTCGAAGCGGGTATCCCTGAAGACGACCCCCGCAACCCCGGCGTCATTGCCGATAACGTGGGTGACAACGTCGGCGACGTCGCCGGAATGGGATCCGACATCTTCGAATCCTACTGCGGAGCTCAAATCGCCACCGTTGCCATCGCCGCAGCTGCCGCAGCCTCCGGCGCCGGTTACGCCGCGTCCATGGGAGCCGACGCAAATCTCCTGATGCAGCTACCCCTCATCCTCACCACCGTCGGTATCGTCTGCTCTGTTCTCGGCATTCTCATGGTCAATCTCTTCGCGGACAAGGATCCCGCCAAGTCTCTCCGCATCGGTACCATCGGGGCAGCCGTTCTCTTTATCATCGCCTCCTTCGGAGTTACTGCCTTCTTCGGCCTCAGTGCCAATATCGCCAACGCCGTTCTTTGTGGCGCTGTCGGAGGAGTCCTCATTGGCATCATCACCGAACACTACACCGGAGGCAAACCCGTCCGCACCATTGCCGCACAAGGTGAAACCGGAGTTGCCACCCTCGTCATTTGCGGACTCTCCGTCGGGCTCCAGTCCGTCGTCCTGCCCATCCTCACCATCGCCGCCACTCTTTATGGATCCTACGAATTCGCAGGTCTCTATGGCGTCGGACTCGCCGCCATCGGCATGCTCGGCACTGTCGGCATGACCATGGCCATTGATGCCTACGGCCCCATCGCCGACAACGCAGGTGGCATCGCCGCGATGGCCGAAATGGGTGATGAAACCCGTGCGATTACAGACTCCCTCGACGTCGTCGGTAACACTACTGCGGCCATCGGAAAAGGCTTCGCCATCGGCGCTGCCGGCCTTGCCGCCCTCGCCCTCATCACTGCCTTCATTCAAAAAACCGGGATCTCACTTAACCTCGCGACACCTGATGACCTCCGCTTCTTCTTCGTCGGCCTCCTCATCGGTGGTGCCGTCCCCTTCTACAATGGCGCCCTCACCATGGACGCCGTCGGCAAAGCTGCGGGCAGTATGATCGAGGAAATCCGTCGTCAGTTCGCCGCCGAACCTGGCATCCTCAAAGGCACCGTGGAACCCGACAGTAACCGCTGCATCGACATCGCCACCAAAGCCGCCACCAAGAGCATGATCGGCCCCGCCCTCCTCGCTGTTGGCACACCCATCATCGTGGGATTCGGTTTCAATCTCATTGGTGCCGAAGGAGCCCAGGCCGGAGCCAAAACTCTCGCCGGCACCCTCATCGGAGCCCTCCTCGGCTGTGTCCTCCTTGCCCTCTTCATGTCCAATGCCGGTGGTGCTTGGGACAATGCCAAGAAGCACATTGAAAATGGCAACAACGGAGGGAAAGGATCCGACACCCACGCCGCCAGCGTCGTTGGCGACACCGTCGGCGATCCTCTCAAAGACACCTCCGGCCCCTCGATGAACATCCTCATCAACGTCATGGCAATCGTCAGCCTCGTCATCGCCGGGCTGCTTTAACAGCATCCGTATCCCCAAAGGGGCGATCTAACGCAGCCCAGAGCAACGCCTTGGATTTCTGTATCCACACACCTTGGGTAAGCCCACTACTCGACACTCAAGCCGCCTACCGGCAGCCCACCAACTACACCTCGATCGCCTTCCCCGCTTCCGGGACGATCACACGGTCTTCCAACCCGCGCCTCTTTGCTTCTTCGAGCAACCTTTCAATTGGCTCATTCTGTGGCTCGTTCCCAAGTGGAAAAGTTCCATAGTGCATCGGCACCATAAGCTGCGCGCCTAGATCTTCAAAGGCCTGCAGCGCCTCCTCCGGATTCATATGGACGTCCCGCCCGCTCGGCGCGTCGTAGGCTCCAATCGGCAACAGCGCAAGGCAGATATCCTCCTTCTCGCCGATCTCCTTAAATCCCGGAAAGTAAGCGCTGTCCCCGCAATGAAAAACCTTCCGCGACCCCGATCCCACCAAAAACCCACCGTAACCCCGTTTCACATCGGCTCCGTATCGCGCTCCCCAATGATGACTTGGCGTATGCACCACCCGCATCCCCGCAATCTCCCGCTCTTCCCAAACTTTCATTTCCAACACCCCCGTAAATCCCAACCGCTTCACCAAACTCCCGCTCCCCTGCGAAACCACGATCCCCTCGTTCGCGTGAATCGCCTTCAGCGATTTCTTGTGCAGGTGATCAAAATGCGCGTGCGAAACCAAAACCAAATCGAGCTTCGGCAAATTTTCCAGCACCAATCCCGGCTCGATCTGCCGCTTCACCGGGCCGTGAAAATTTGCCCAATTCGGATCAAAGATCACGGCATGACTCCCGAATTGCACCAGAAAAGAAGCATGCCCGATCCACGTCGCCCGGATCACCCCTTCTTCCGGCGAAGTCAAAATCGCAGACTGCGTTTCTCCTTCCCGCTTCTTCAACAATTGAGGCAAAAGGCGATGCCGCCAGAAGACATAGTTCCTCCCCGGCCATCCCTTCTTAGGCTTCAAACCAGAATTGCGTTTTTTCTGCTCCATTTTCTTCCTACGAAAGACTCTTGGTAATTTCGCCAGCCCAATGTTTAGCCAATCCCGCATAATCGGTATTGCCCTCCGCATAGGTAATCCCGCGGGACACATTAATGACACTCGGCGCTTCCCGACCGCTCCCTTTGAGTGCGTCCAGCGATCCTCCCTGCGCACCCAATCCAGGGATCAAAAGCGGCACATCCGGAAGGTTTGCCAGGACGTCCCCGTCCGCATTCGTCAAACCAACCACCAGACCGGCCGTCGTCTTCTTCCCTTCCGATTTCGCCCGGTCACAAAGTTCCCCCACCCGCTCAAAGAGCGCCTTTCCTTCGCAATCACGACGCTGAAAATCAGCGCTTCCGGGATTCGAAGTTACCGCTAACAAATACACTCCTTTTCCTTCCCAATCGAGAAAGGGCTCAAGTGTGTCATACCCAAGAAAAGGACTCAACGTCACCGCGTCCACTCCCCAGTTTTCAAAGTAGCTCCGGGCGTAATACTTCTGCGTCTCACCAATGTCGCTCCGCTTGGCATCGAGAATCACGGGAACCTCCTTGGGAATCTCCCCCAACAATTGATCAAGAATCTCAAGTCCCCTCAGTCCCATCGCCTCAAAGTAAGCTATATTCGGCTTGAAGGCTGCCGCATACTCCGCCGTCTCACCAATCACCCTTCGCAAAAACTCGGGAATCCCATCGATTCCTCCTTCCGTTGAATCCGGCCTTGGATCCAAACCCACGCAGAGGGCGGAGCCAGTTGTATCAAGACGGGATTTAAGACGTTCGGCGTAAGTCATGTCAGGACATTATTCTCCCGCGCCCGTGAATCAAGCCACACGTCTCCTAACTCGAGATTCGATACCCCGCCCCAGCAGTAAAAAACCTACCCCAAGAGCTCCCTCAGTGATCAAAATCAGTTCCAAAAAATCAACTACCAACCTACCCCCATTCCAAATCTGAAGCTGCCCATTCCCAATCCGCGAATTGATCAGATAAACCGTATCCGGGAAAACCTTTGAAAATTCATGCCCCCCAATTCCACTCCTCCAGCGTCTCGAGGATCTCCTCACCATCAATTCCCAGAATCACAATGCGTCCGAATTTTCCAGACTGACGATTCACGAAATAAAAATGCCCCTTTTGACCAGTCACTCAAAAGAAAGTCACATCCCGCGAACCCAATTGCTTCAACCCGATCTCCCCATCACCCTCTTTCGCGATTCTCGGAAGTGGAAACGAGTCACTAAGACCCAGCGAGCGTTCAAGGCCGACCCCCTTCCCCACCAAAAGTCACACCGTCGGGATCTCCTCCTGCCTGTCATGCTCTCGAAGCTGATCAGAAACCCTGCAGCGATAACAACTCAGCCCCAAGATAATACCGATCACCGCCATCAGCCCAAAATTCGAGGCGATTTTAAGCGCGAAGTTCGTCGGAGTGTCAGAAGCCCCGTGACACCCGCAATTCAAATCAATGATTCCGCGATTCCAGGCCGACCAAAGCGCCAAATTGAATGAAACTAACATCCCGAGAAGGATCGCCAGTCCACCCGTCTTCCCGATCCCACTCAACACTGCCAGTCCCGATAAAATCTCAAGCCATGGCAGGCTGTAGGCAATGTAGGCATCCGCTGGTTCTGCCAAAAAATCCTCCGTCTCACCGGGCAGCCGCTCCTCCATCGGCAATTGAAAATTCCCCACTGATTCCGTGAACGATTGTAAATCGAGCAACTTCATCCCACCGCTCCAGATAAAAAATCCCCCGAGCGCAATCCTCAGGATCCATTCCAAAACGCGGGTTTCTCTCATCGGCAAAACGCTAGCACAGACTCTTCCCCACCACAAAGCACTCGTCATCCCGAAAAATGCTCTCTTTTCTTTTCCCAAAGATTCACTTAATTCTCTTCCATGATTTCGATCAAACACGCGGCCTTCGTTTTCGCGACCTCACTTTTCCTCTCCTCCTGTGGTGAGAACCCCGACGCCGCCCAGCTCGCAAGTAAAACGCGCGCCGGAGAGAGCACCGCTCAAGGCTTCTACAATCGCGGCACCGCTGCTGAAAAAGCCGGGAAATACGGCCGGGCCATGAAGGACTTCAAAACCATCACAAGTAAATATCCCCTCTCCCCCGTCGCCGCCGACGCTGCGTATCGCCGCGCCAAACTTCTCGAGCGCGATGGCGAGCCTCTTGAAGCTTTCGAAGCTTACGACGCGGTCCTCACAAAATACCCCGCCTCGGACCACTATGCCGAATCCATGATGCGTCAGGAAACAATTGCCCATCAAGCCGCCCAAGGTCACATCAAGAACTCTTTCGTCGGCTTCAAATCCCGAATCAGTGTGACCAAGACCACCGAGATGCTTGGAAAAGTCCGCGACAATGCCCCCCGTGCCGCTTCTGCTGAACGCGCCCAATTCGTCATCGGTGAAGTCCGTCAAAGCCATGGCTCTGGAGGAAACGATATCGCCCTAGCCATCTCCGCCTTCCGTCAACTCACCCGCGACTACCCTGATTCGAAGTACGCGCCCGAGGCCCAGTATCGCATCGCCACCATTCTTCTCGCTCAATCCAATGACGGAAACCAGGACGCTGCGAATCTCGATCGCGCCAAGCTCGCCTTCGATGACGTCCTCATTCGCTACCCGAGCAGCAAACGTGCGGCCGATGCCAAACTCGCGATCTCCAAGCTCTCCTCAGGGGACATTCAACAGTCCTACGATGTCGCGGAATTCTACCGCAAGAAAGGTCAGACTTCTTCCGCGCTCTTCTACTATGGAGAAGCTGTCCGCAAATCCAAGCCAAGCCCCCTCCGCTCGCGCGCCCAAGCCTGGATTAACAAACTCAGTGCCCCTTAATTTCAAAATGCGCTATCTCCTCCTCACCCTTTGCCTCGGTTTCCTTCCCTCTTGTGCCGGCTACCGCTTCGGCGGCAACAAGCCAGCCCATCTCGAAACAGTCAAAACGATTTCGGTTCCCCTCGCCAAGAGTCGTGTCGTTTTCCCCCGGATGGAAGCCCTCACAACCAATTCCATGGTCGATGCCCTTGTTCAAGATGGCACCTATCGCCTCGGGATCATTGGCGGAAAATCTGATGCAACCCTGTTGATCTTGCTTGAGAACCTGACCTACAAACAGATTCGTTCATCCACTGTCGATGTCCTTCGCTCCGAGGAACTACGACTCGAAGTCAAATTGTCCTACCAACTCATCGACAACAATCGTCCCGGTATCGTTCTCGAATCAGGAAAAGCCCGTGGCAACACCCGACTCTTCGTCGACGACAACCTGCAGACCGCCCGCGTCAATGCTCTGCCCGACGCCCTCCAGCGCGCTACCCAATCCATCATCGCCCGCCTTGCCGATGGCATCTAAACACGAGCCTCCCGAGCCCAAGGTCACCTTCGTCCCGACTCCCATCGGCAACCTTGGCGACATCACCCTGCGCGCCATCGAGACCCTCCGCAAAGCCGACCTGATCGCCTGTGAGGATACCCGCCATTCACTTCGCCTCCTCAACCACCTCGAAATCTCGCGTCCCCTCATCTCGCTGCACGACCACAACGAGCAGCACCGCATCCCTGAACTCATCGAGCGAGCTCGTAACGGAACTAAAATCGCCATCATCTCCGACGCGGGAACTCCTTGCCTCTCCGACCCCGGCCATCGTTTTCTCAAAGCTTGCCGTGATCAGGAGATCGAGTTCACCGTTCTTCCCGGCCCTTCTGCCATCACCACCGCCCTCGTAGCCTCCGGTTTTCCTCCACACCCTTTTTCCTTCCACGGCTTCCTCCACGTCAAAAAGGGCAAACGAGGCAAGCAGCTTCAAGCCGCCCTTGAATCCAGCGAAACAACTCTCTTCTTCGAGTCGCCCCATCGTCTCCCTTCCACTCTCGATATCCTCACCGAGCTCGCGCCTGACGCCCCCATCTGTGTCGCCCGGGAACTCAGCAAAGCCTTCGAAACTCTCCACCATGGCTCCGCCCGGGAACTTCAGGAGTATTTCTCGGAACGAAAAGTCAAAGGCGAGATCGTCCTCCTCATCCCCCCACCCCAGAAACTCGCCAAAAACGATGCGCCTTGATAAATGGCTCTGGTCCGTCCGACTGTATAAAACCCGAAGTCAGGCCTCTCACGATTGCTCCGCCGGCAAGGTGAAACGGGGCGGAAAACACCTCAAACCCAGCACTTCGCTAAAAATTGGCGACACTTTGGAGGTCCCCTCACCCGACAACACCTACAAACGCACCGTCGAAGTCGTCCAACTCCTCGAGAAACGCGTTAGTGCTGCTCTCGCACGCGAAGCCCACCTCGACCATACCCCTAGTGAGATCCTCGCCGAGGCCGAAAAACGGCGCCTCGCCCAAAAAGAAAACCGCCAGTTCCGCAAGGAAGGTGACCAAGGACGCCTCACCAAACAAAAACGCCGTCAATGGGAGGACCGCGAAGGTAAGTTTTTTTAAAGGTGCCGGGGTCGCTCCTCCACTTCTCAACCACCGTTGCGCAGCCTGCCAAGCGGCGAGGGCCTTGCGACGCCTCTACAAAAAACCCCCTCACTGTTTCCAGTAAGAGGGGCTTCATGAAAGTGGTAGCAACGGGTGGAATTGAACCACCGACAAAAGGCTTATGAGTCCTCTGCTCTACCCCTGAGCTACGCTGCCATTGAGTTGGGTAATTACACTTGCGTGCGAGCGGGAATTATCGCCGCGAGGCGGTTCTGTCCAATAAAAAAGCTTCGTTCTTCGATAAAAAGCCCCGACTGATCGCTCAATCGGGGCTTTAATGATTTACACTTTTATAAGCTGGGTCGAATCCTAGAGAGAGTCGCCGAGCATCTTCATGGCGTCAGCGGCGCGGTTAGAGTAACCCCACTCGTTGTCATACCATGAGCAGACTTTCACCATGTTTCCGCCAAGGACGGTGGTCAGGCCACTGTCGAAGATCGAGCTGTGAGGATCACCCACGATGTCCTGAAGGACGAGAGGCATCTCGCTGTAGTGAAGAATTCCCTTGAGAGGACCTTCGGCAGCTTCCTTGAACGCTGCGTTCACTTCCTCGGCAGTGGTGTCGGCATTCAGCTCAACGACGAGGTCGGTGAGTGAACCGGTTGGAGTTGGCACGCGGAAGGCTCCACCATTGAGCTTTCCATTGAGCTCAGGAATGACGAGGCCAATCGCGCGAGCAGCACCAGTGGAGGAAGGAATGATGTTCTCAGCAGCAGAGCGGGCGCGGCGAAGGTCGGAGTGAGGAGCATCAAGAAGACTCTGGTCACCGGTGTAGCTGTGAATGGTGCTCATGAAGCCACGTTTAACGCCCCACTTATCATTGAGAATCTTGGCAAGAGGAGCCAAGCAGTTGGTGGTGCAGGAAGCATTGGAGACGATGTGGTGGTTTGCCGCATCATACTCGTTATCATTGATTCCGAGGCACATGGTGAGATCGGGATCGGACGCAGGAGCGGAGATGAGAACTTTTTTGGCTCCGGCAGCGATGTGCTTAGAGGAACCTTCACGGCTGCAGAAGAATCCGGTCGACTCAAGGACGACGTCGGCATTCCATTCGGCCCAGGGAAGGTTTGCGGGGTCACGCTCTGCAGTAGTGTGAATCTTGTGCCCATCGACAATAATGTAGTCGTCGTCATAGCTCACTTCGCGGGCAAACTGGCCTTGCGAAGAGTCGTATTTGAGAAGGTGGGCGAGGGTCTTGTTGTCGGTGAGATCGTTGATGGCGACGACTTTCTTAAGTTCGTCGTCGGTCATTGAACGAAGCACCATCCGGCCGATACGACCGAATCCGTTAATTGCATAATTTGCCATGAGTCTTTCCTAGGAATAAATATTAGGGTTGGGCGTTCTCCAAACCTGTGTGGCAGGAAAACGGCGGCATTATGCAGGGAAGCCCACCCCCGTCAAGGATCTCGCTGGTATGGTCTATTTTCCTTCAGACTTGGGAAGTTTGGAGAGGGCGGGAATTTTCTCCGATTCCTCAAAAACAAGGACTGGATTTGCCGCCTTTGGCTTCCCGTTTTTACAGAAAATGACAGTCATACGCCTATCCCTGTCCATCCGGACCCGCCATCTATAAATTCCGATATGTTACCGGCGAGGGGCTCGAGGCAAGGAAGGCATAGTTTCGGGCATGGTGGTAAATTTCACGGCTTCACGAGGTTTCTTACCCTGGGCCTTGTAAAAAAAGCACTGCACGCGCTCACCTCTTCGAACTTTCACGTTGTTTTGCCAGATCGCCTTGCTGCCGCCATCGGCAGTCTTGTAGCCCACTTTGATCGCGGTCAAGCCCACTTTCACGGGCTTCATTGCCGTTTTACCTGGAGACAGGCCAAATGCTTTCGTGCCTGCCATTTGCACAATCACAACACTATCGGAAACATTCACGAAACGCATTCGCCCCACTGGAAAAGCATCAGCATCGTCACGAAGCATGAGCATTTTGGGTTTTTCCCAGGTCATGTTGGCGTTATCGCGAAAAAGCACCCCCAAACTGAGAGTCGAAGCCGGCATGCGGGACTTAATCCACTCTTTTCCAGCGACTCCTCCCGTTTTCAAAACCATCGCTTCGGAGCTGGCCGGGAACGTCACTAATTCAGAAACGGTTCGAAGCGAGAGGCGGAGATTCTTTACATTTCCGCGACTGATGTATGTCAAAGTGCTCGGAGGGAGAGCTCCCGGAGCGCTATCTTTCTGAACCCGAACTCCCTCTCTGAATTCCTCTTCCCACACAGGAAGTTCACCTAGAGCGATGAAGCGAAGGTGTTTCGGGGGGTCGTTTTCCTGGGCAGTGGCAAGGCCGGATAAGGCGGTCACGCTGAGGGCGGTTAAAAGGAGTCTTTTCATGTTCGTCTTGTGTTTAGCAAATTGATGGGGGGGGAATCCAGCGAAAGGTTTGAGAGTTTATAAAGGAACTATTTTGGAGATTTCAAACCTCGTCTGTATTTAACCAGCGAAAGCTCTTTATCTTGAAACGTCGTCCGAAGCCTGAAAATTCACTTTCCCGGTCAGGATTAATCCCCGAGGAGTCCGGTCGGATAGGGTCGGGAAGACGCTGGACAATCACTTCGCACCAGACACGGGTCTTTACCTTGCCTTCGCTCATTGCCTCACTGTAGGCGCGAATGGCGCAGGTATCCGCTCTCACTGAAATGCCGGGCCCAATGGTCTGAAGGACGCCAGCCTGAGTGAGATAGGTCGCAGCGCCCCACTCCTTGCATCTGGGCTTCAGGGTCCACTCGATCAGACTGGAATCTTCAATATTGTCGGGGGGATTATGGTCTCTGAGAGAGCGTTCCTTGTTGAGGGCATACAAGCCAAACTGATCAAGGGGGGCATTCAATCCAGCCCTATCAGGAAGAAACACGAGAGGCTCACCCCCTTGGGCGGTGCTTCGCCAGGTGTCCGCGCGAAAGCCCCGGCAATAGCCGTAACCTCGCAGGATGTCTGCTTGCCCCCGTTTCACACTAGTAAAAGAATACATAGCACATACACATATTGCAAATGGGATTGCCTCATTCTTTTCGGGTTCATGAAAAAAGGGAGGAGAGAAAAATCTCTCCACCCTTGATTATGAGTTTCTTAAGGGGGGATTATTCCTCCGCGCCCGATCCGGCTTCGTCGTTCTCGCCACCGTCCTCTGAATCTTCGTCCGATTCATCGTCTGGCATGACACGGGCCACAGCTTGAAGCTTCTCTCCTTCGTTCAGAGTCACCAGCTTCACCCCTTGGGCATTCCGACCAGTCTCGCGGACATCGGAAACCCGAATTCGGATACTTTGCCCTCCATCGGTCATGAGCATGAGTTCGTCGGACTCTTCAACCGAAAGACTACCGACCACGGGGCCGGTTTTTTCGGTGCACTTCATAGTGAGCATTCCGATCCCACCCCGGTTTTTGGCCATATAGTCTCCAAATGGAGTCCTCTTGCCGAGGCCGTTCTCAGATGCCACCAGCAAGCGGGCGTCTTCGCTGACCACAGATAGGCCGACAACAAAGTCCCCTTCCCTCGGCCTAATCCCACGAACGCCTGCCGAGTTTCGGCCCATCGTGCGCGCCTGATCTTCGTTGAAGCGACAGCTCATCCCCCGATGGGTCACCAGCATGACATCATTTTTACCGGAGGTAAGACGCACTCCGATGAGTTCGTTTCCTTCATCCAGCTTAATGGCAATCGTTCCGGCTTTACGGTAGTTTTTGAAGTCAAAGAGGCTCGTCTTTTTGACCTTCCCCGAGCGGGTGGCAAAGAAGACATTCCCGGCATCTTCCCGGAAGGTGATGTCGTCTCCTGACTCTTCGTCCGTGGTGTATTCAAGACGAAGGACCGCTGCGATATTCTCCTCGGGCTGAAGATCGAGAACATTTTTAATGCTACGACCTTTCGAAGCACGGGAGCCTTCCGGCAAGCCGAAAACACGTTCGACGTAAACTCGACCGGTGTTGGTGAAGAACATCAGGTAATCGTGCGCTTGGGCCGTGAAGAGATGTTCGACGAAGTCGTTCTCCTCCTCATCGGAGGAATTGCGGGTTTCCATCCCACGGACTCCCTTTCCTCCGCGCGCTTGCACGCGATACTCACTGGCAGCGGTGCGCTTGATGTAACCCCGATTGCTCAGAGTCACGATCATGCCGTCGTTCGAAATGAGATCCTCGATGGCAATCTCTCCCTCGTCAGGAAGGATGGGACAACGTCGCGGCGTGGCATGCTTTTCCTTAATCTCAAGAAGCTCTTCCTTGATGATGGCGAGGACACGCTCCTCCCGAGCGAGAATATCGAGAAGGTCTTTAATATCCTCAATGATGGCATCGTACTCCGCCTTGATCTTGTCCTGCTCCATCGCAGTGAGCTGATAGAGACGGAGCTCAAGAATCGCGTTCACCTGGCGGTCGGTGAAGATGTATTTGTCACCTTGGATACTCGGTTGGCTTCGAATCAGAACACCTAGGGCCTGGGCCACCGGAAGATCAAAGTGATAGGCCTTGAGTTTCTGACGCGCCTCATCGCGGTTCTTGGAGTCGCGAATCATCCTGATGAAGTCATCAAGGTTCCCCAGCGCGAGGAGAAAAGCTTCGAGGTTTTCCGCACGTTCTTCAGCTTTACGAAGAAGATAGCGGGTTCGGCGGATGATGACCTCACGACGATGCTCAATAAAGGCATCAAGCGCATCGAGCACACCAAGCTGCTTTGGACGGCGCTCGTGAATTGCGAGCATATTGACGCCGAAAGACGTCTCCATCGCAGTGAGTTTGAAGAGCTGATTCACGACGACCTGTGGACGGGCGTCACGCTTCAGAGTGATTTCGATACAGGTATCATCGGCGGAAAGATCCCGCATTCCCGAGATGTCGACGAGGACTTTTTCACGAACGAGTTCGGCAATCCGGATCTGCAAAGTCGCACGATTCACTCCGTGGGGAACCTGGCGAATCATGATCTGAGAAGCACCGGTCTTGCTTTCGGTGACTTCCATCACTCCGCGCATCTTGATGCTGCCACGGCCGGTCCGGAAGTAGTTGTCGATTCCCTTGTAGCCACGAATCTCACAAGCCGAAGCGAAGTCCGGGCCTTTGATATATTCCTTGATCCCGTCGACCGTAATGTAGGGGTTGTCGATCCGGGCACAGACGCCATCGATCACCTCGCCCATGTTGTGAGCAGGGATGTTGGTAGCCATACCCACCGCGATACCGGTGCCACCGTTCACAAGAAGATTCGGAATCGCCGCCGGAAGCACGACTGGCTCCGTACTGTTTTCGTCGTAAGTGGTCTGATGATCGACGGTTTGTTTTTCAAGATCCATCATCATCGCCGAGCCCATATGAGTGAGACGGGCCTCGGTGTATCGCATCGCCGCCGGAGCGTCGCCTTCCACCGAACCGAAATTACCCTGACCATTGACGAGCGTTTCGCGCATCGTCCAAGGTTGGGCCATATTCACAAGAGTCGGATAAATCGCGCCGTCACCGTGGGGGTGATACTTACCCATGGTTTCACCAACAATACGGGCACACTTGAGGTGGGCCTTCGATGCCGACAAGGAAAGGTCGTGGTGCATCGCATAAAGCAGGCGGCGTTGGGAGGGCTTCAAGCCATCGCGGGCATCGGGCAGGGCCCGGGAAATGATGACGGACATCGAGTAGTCCAGGAAGGACTTCGACATCTCGTCGGCGACATTGATCGTTTCGATATAGTCGCGTGGCTCGTTGGGTTCTGTAGTGTCGTCAGACATAGAAAATTAGTAGGTTCGATTAAACGTCGAGGTTTTGCACGTTGAGCGCGTTGTCTTCGATGAAGCGCTTGCGAGGCTCCACGACATCGCCCATCAGGACGTCGAACATGGTTTCGGCTTCGAGCCTGTTCTCATCGTCGAACTGCACGCGCAGAAGTTGGCGGGTCTCCTTGTCCATTGTCGTTTGATAAAGCTCCTTGGCATTCATCTCACCAAGTCCCTTGAATCGCTGAATGCGCATTCCCTTTTTCCCAATCTCAAGGACGCGGCCAAGAATTTCAAAGAGGCCAAAAATCGGAGTCACGACTTCATTATCTCCCTCGCCCTCTACGAGTTCGTAGATAGGTTCATCATCCGAGAAGAATGGCTCGCTCTTCACGCCAAATTCACCAAGTCGCTCGAGAAGCTTGGAAATACCAATCGCCTCTCCGAGTTCGCGACGCACCGCGCGGCGCATCTTACCTTCGAATTTTTCCTTAAAGGCAGCATCTTCTTCCTCGGTGATTTCTTCTCCAAAAAGACGCAGATCGCGGTTCTCCCCGGCAAAAGCACGAACTTCTTCTTCGCTTTTGAAGTAAAGAACATCCTCCTCGTTTCCCGTGCGCACCCGGATCATATAGGTGGGGAGAGTATTGCCCTCCCGGGCTGCGAGAAGGTCCTTGAATTTCCCACCATGTCCTTCGAGCGTCCGGACAAAACTGTGAAGCTTTGCCAAGGTCGCGAGAACACTTTGGAGAAGATCAGAATCCACCATGCTCTTACCTCCTGATTGCCGGAGCAGAACATCATCAGATCCAAGTTCGATGAGAATTTTGTTCATCGCCGGATCGTCAGCGATGTATTCCTCCCGCTTCTTACGGGTAATTTTATAAAGTGGGGGCTGCGCAATGTAGAGATAACCGGCTTTCACCATGTCGGCCATGTGGCGGCAGAAGAAAGTCAGCAGTAATGTCCGAATATGCGCTCCGTCAACATCAGCATCCGTCATGATGATGATCTTGTGGTAGCGGACTTTTCCGAGTTCAAAGGCTCCTTCCTGGTCACCATCGCCAATCCCGGCACCAATCGCCGTGATCATGGCTTGGATTTCCTTGTTTTGAAGCGCTCGATGAAGGCGGGCTTTTTCCACGTTGATGACCTTACCCCGCAGTGGAAGAATGGCTTGGGTCGTCCGGTCGCGGCCTGATTTTGCAGAACCACCAGCGGAGTCTCCCTCAACAATAAAGATCTCGGATTTAGCAGGATCACGCTCCGAGCAATCGGCAAGCTTTCCGGGAAGACCTCCACCAGACAACACCGACTTACGAACAGTCTCGCGAGCCTTTCGAGCTGCTTCGCGAGCCCGGGCGGCATTGACGGCCTTGTCGATGATCGTCTTCGCCAGATTGGGATTCTCTTCGAAGTAATTTTGCAGGCCTTCGTAAACCACCGACCCAACGACACCTTCGATTTCGGTATTGACGAGCTTATCCTTGGTCTGGGAACTGAACCGCGGATTGGGCATCTTGACGCTAATGATACAAACAATGCCCTCGCGAACGTCGTCACCACTCAGCGAAGCATCCTTGTCCTTCAGGATCTTATTGGCCTTGGCATACAGATTAATGGATCGAGTGAGAGATCCCCGGAAACCGGTCAGATGAGTTCCGCCATCAGCATTAGGAATAGAGTTGGCAAAACAGAGAATTTGGTCGTTGTAGGAATCGTTGTATTGAAAAACGACATCAACAAAGACATCATCCTCCATAATCTTCCCATCGTAATCGATTTCAACCTTACGTTTCCCCTTGAGAAGGACGGGATCGGCATGAACGAGATTCTTGTTGGCCCCAAGTTGTTCGACGAATTCCACAATACCCCGTGCGTAGAAAAACGTCTCTTTTTCAGCTGACTCCGCACGGCGGTCTTCAAGGTTGATCGTCAATCCCGGATTGAGGAAAGCGAGTTCGCGAAGACGCTTCGAAAGCCGGTCAAACTTAAACTCGGTCGTGTCGGTGAAGATCGTCGCATCTGGAAAGAAGGTCACCTTGGTCCCGGTGACTCCGGGAGGAACCTTCCCGACCACTTTGAGCTCCTTGACAGTCTTGCCGCGCTCAAAGGTAATCTCGTGAAGTTTTTCTTCCCGGGAGACCTGCGCGACGAACCAGTCGGACAAGGCGTTCACGCACTTTGCCCCCACCCCGTGAAGACCCCCAGAATATTTGTAGGCGCCCTGACCAAACTTACCACCGGCATGGAGGCTCGTGAGCACGAGTTCGATCGCCGGAATCCCAAATTTTGGGTGCATATCGACAGGAATACCCCGTCCATCGTCGGTAACACTACAAGATTCGTCTTCGTTGATGGAGATGTCGATTGTCTTGCAAAACCCGGCAAGATGCTCGTCGATTGAGTTATCGAGAACTTCAAAAACACAGTGATGAAGCCCTCGTTCATCCGGGTCCCCAATATACATTCCGGGACGCTTTCGAACCGCTTCAAGCCCCTCTAATTTGTCGATCTGTCCGGCCCCGTATTCCTGGTCGCCAGAGACTCCAACATCGTCGATTTCCTCGTCCGGTTTTTCCTCTGCCATTAGGCCAAAATTCTCTGAAATTTCGGGAGTTGCGGCAAGGTTGATTCGCAGATTTTAAGGATTTTTTTTAACCCTCTTTGAAAGGGTGAGCCACTAGGCACTGAAGCGGTGATTGAACCAGTAGGCCACGGCTAAAACGATTGCCAAAACCACCAGTCCAGCAATCAACATTTTGGCTGCCGCCGCCACCCGGCCGCACTGATGACTCGTAGCGGAACCGAATCTCCACTCTACGGGAAACGTTACGATGAGGCGCGGTGATTGTTCTGCCCACATGAAGGACACGGACCTGTGATCCCGGCAAGTGAGTGATCAACAGGCAAGGAAATCCGGCAAGGATCGTACGAGAAACTAATGACGTTATCGGCGCTGCCTCCTTGCTCCGACATGATCGGGCAAGTTTACCAAGCACCCCATAAGGCCAATACCGGGATTTCTAGATTTGCAGTAACTCACACTGCCAATTCAGCAGAATGTCTCGCGGCTCGGCCCCGATCGCCACCACCTGCTCCATCACAGCCCGCGAGGCGATGATCGAGGGATCAATGCCAAGCTCCTCGCCAACTCGATTTCTTTTCTCTAACCCCTCTTTAAGTCGCGCCTCAAAAGCCCCGTCATTTCGCCTACGCTCTCGCTTGGGTCGACTCGGCCATTTAACCTCTGGAATTTCTCTGGAAAACTCAATCGCCCGTTCCAAGCGCTGAAGCCGATCTCTTCGTAGCTTGGGGGGGAATTCAATCCGCTTTCCTTCAACCAGATCCAGAGCCCAGGCAATCAACTGCTTGTTAGTTGCCACCATAAAGCTAGGGCGATTCCATGCCGCCGCCTCCTGATCCCGCCACTCCCATAAAGATTTCAAAAACCTCAATCCATCCGGCTTGAGACTCCCGCTTCCGCCAATACGCCAGGATTCCTTTTCCTGCGACTCGCGAGCCACCACCCGGTCTTGCGCTGCCTGACAAGATTCCAGAAACCATTCATAGCGTCCGAGACCCCGGAGCTTGGTCTCAACCGCATCTGCGAGGGGCAAAAGATAGCGGACATCATTGCGAGCATACTCCAACATCGTGGGACTAAGCGGTCGCTTTCCCCAGTCCGCTTTTTGCGAGCTCTTTGAAAGCTCAACATCGAAATACTGTTCAACCAAGCTAGCATAACCAAACCTCTCATGGCCGAGGAGTTGCGCCGCGATTTGCGTGTCGTAAAGGAGAGGAGGAACCATCTGCCATTCTCGAAGCATTAGCGACATGTCGTAGTCCGCTCCATGCATCCAAATCTTCGCGCTCTTCAACCATTCGACCAAAGGCTCCAGCGACTGCCCATCAAGCGGATCAATCAATTCAACTTCATCCCCATAACAAACCTGAACAAGGCAGATTCTCTCGGAATGGCGATACAAGCTATCAGCCTCCAGATCCAATCCAACTGACCCTGGAGCGGACGGCAACGATTTCACCAGCGGTTTTACCTGTGTATACTGATCTGAGGACATAAATAAAAAAGGAACAGGGACACGCCCCTGTTCCTTTGAAGTTTAGGAAAGCAGTGGTTTAATCAAGCTTTCGTGGTCAATTATTGCACTACTTGGTGCGGGCAAGCACTCGATAAAAGAGATTGCCACGACCCGCACCGCTGATGACCGGAATCCGATAAATCTCAACATCGCCTTCAGATCGGGTCAGCGTCGCCAACTCAGCATCGACCCAGTTGTTTAGATCCGATGATTGCTGGGGAACATATCTCAAATCTGTTCGGGAGCTATCTATCCCGTATTCGATATAGCTCCTGTCCCCGGAGGTCACCAACTTTGGAAGATACTTCGGGATATCAGCAACGATCAGGCTACCACCAAAAGCATATTCATGGTGGTTGGAATATCCGTCTCCATCCGCATCAGCGTCCGGATTCGGATCAAAGCCTGCACCATATTGCGAGGTGAAGTTGCCGAAGTTGTCCGCGGGGACATACTTGACATCATCCAAAAGGATACCGTCGATCAATTGATTAAAAATCGACCGGGCCTCCGAACCACGAAAGTCCTTTCTGAATCTCAGTTGGACGCGGTGGCGACCTTCACCCACTTCCAAGGATTCGATCACAGGGTTAAGCGGTGTAACGCCAACGCCAGAACCAGTTCGGCTCTCTAATACAACCCCATCGACCAGGAATTCAAAAATATCTCCTGCCTCGGCAAAGTTAAAGGCTCTGAAGCTGAAGGTTCCAGGACCGTCAAGCCAACCCGACATCGACACCGTTTGGCCATTCCCGATTGTCGAAGATCTCAGCATCTCACGAGTTCCATCTGGCGAAGGGCTACCGATTGGAAACTCATAGGGAAGGAATGAAGTGCGGCTGTCGATCTCAAAGTCAAAGCCCTCGATATTTCCAGCTCGGACGAGACTCTCTCGATACTTGTCGAACTCAATCAACTCTACATTATCAACCAAACCACGGTCCTCTCCAACGGTTTCGCTCTCATTCTTCGAATAGATCCAGCGAACATTATTCGAAGCCTTGGGAAGCACCACAGCAGTTCGGCCCCATTCTCTTTGCCCACTAAGGAAGGCATCCCAAGTCTGGGGAACGTCTCCGCCCTGGTTAAACCACAGGCGATCACCACCCTCTTCAGATGCTGATTTCCAGTCGAACACGAGAACACCCGCGCCAAGATCATCAAAGCCAAAGATTGACAGTTCATTGTCGCCCAAGTTAATCGCACTTCTCGCGGCACTTGGATCTTCCAAACCCGGAAGATCGTTTGTGTCGGTAAGCTCAAAATCCCAAGGAGCGTCACCGCCAAAGACAGCTGGAATGCCAGGAAGACCAACCGCATCACCAAGGGCCACCGAAGTTGGACTGACAACGAAGGTAAGCCTAAATTCCTTCCCCTCACCCAACTCATCAAAGAGGATGACTGGCACAGTGTAGAGACCAGGAGTGGTGGCAGTCCCAAAAATGGTGCTCGTAACAGGATCAAAAACAACGCCGGGGGGAAGATCTCCAACAGTCACAACAGTCGCTCCAGAACTTTCAAGTTTGTAGGTAAACGGCGCTCCCTGATCAATACTGATTAGGGGGGCACTTGTCAAAATTGGGTTTTGTGACACCGGAGCACCTGGATCAACGGAACCGTTGATGACGAGGGTCGCATTGTTAATAACAGCCGCATTGCCAGTCGTGTTATCAGTAATTCTGACCACCCAGGTTCCTGCGGATCCCTCACCCCAATTCCGAACGGTTGAAAAGGTCCACCGGCGAATACTTTGCTCCTCATTATCTGGATTCTCTTCCTGAAGAGTGCTTTGGGTTCCATTCGGGGAAATCAGAACAATATTCAAATCAGATCGACTGTCGGTAATGACTGTCGCGTTCAACTCGACATGCTCGACCCGAAGATTGGGCAAGGGAACTGTGTTACCATCTACATCCACCTCTTCAGTCATATCAAAACCGACCAAAAGTGAACCGCCTGTATTATCAGGAATCAATCCACTTATGGCATTGGGGTCAAAATCGTCATTGGCAAAGAACTGTGATTGCAGATGGCGCTCGGCAGGCCCTAAAACCTTACCCGAAGCAAGACCTGCCTGGAAAGCAGCTTGAACTGCGGCTCCGGCATCAACCAAGCCAGCTCCGTAGCTATGATTGAAATCAATTCCTGCAGCATTGGTGATCCACTCACCATCTTCACTCTGATCTGTTTTCCGGGCTGTTCTAATCAAAATATCTTGAACATCGCGCCATGTGAGATCGGGATTTTCCTCGAGCATAAGAGCCACGACACCTGAAACGAGAGCCGCCGAAGCCGAGGTTCCTCCAAACGCGGTATCATACTCGGTGGTTCGGATAGGAAGATCATCATCATCCACTCCAAGCTCAAAAGAAGTCGTAATTATCTGCTGAGCTCCTCCATCGGAGGGAGCAACTACAACGATGTTGGCACCAGGCTCCGAGTAGGCGGCGATTCGACCTGAATCATCCACTGATCCTACTGCGATGGTATACTTGGAATTCGCGTAGCCATCATAGTTTGAATTATCACCGATCTCTCCACCATCTCCCGCCGCCCAAACATAGACAACACCCAATCCACCTCTCCCTGTCTCGGCACCCGCCTGAAGAGCACCCAATGTTTGAATGCCTGGCCCTTCCAAATCGAGAGTGGTATCATCAGGTCCCCAACTGTTGTTGTAGACATCGATCACATCATTCATGAAGCTCAATGCTGTCGCCTCGTCAGCGTCGTCCACCAGATCACCGAGAAGTCGGATTCCTGAAAGGTCCACCCTGGGAGCCACACCGGAAATACCCTCTTCGTTATTGAAAGAAGCACCGATCAGTCCAGCAACGTTGGTTCCATGGGTGGCCGTATCATCGAGGGTCGCAGGATCATCCGGATCTCCATCCAAGAGGTTGAGGTGAGGTCCAACTGCATTTGCCGCTAGATCCAAGTGATCGGTTGAAAAACCATCATCAACAACCGCAACGGTAACTCCGTTACCAGTCGCGCGGTCCAATGCCGCCTCAAGATTAATATCGATGCCCGGCGTCCCTCCATTGGCACCCACATTGTTAAGATACCATTGATAAATCCCGTCAGGACGGGCGTCGACTCCCTCGTTACTGTAAAACGGGTCAGTCGGAATCGCTCTCTTGAAACGCTTGCGCGCAAACAATGGCTCGGCGGTTACGATCTCCGGGTCGGAGAGAACATTTGTTAATTGGGCAAGAACCCTTCCCGCGGACTCTTCCTCGCAAAGAGCAATATTGGAACCGGCTCTCGCCCGTTGGATTGATTTCATTCCACAACGCTCCTTGACTGCATCGAGATCAGCATCTTCAGACAGCGTCACAAGGTAACGGTTTCGCAAGACCCGACGGGCGTTGGGGTTCCTCTCCTGCCCCACTGGATAAAACACGAGATACTTTTCCTGATCAGGCTGGGATGCCTGATGAATGATGGCAGACATTGATCCGGCTGCAACCGGCTCAATTTTAAGACGTCCACTTTCATCCATGAAACAGATTTCGTAAGTGCAGAGAGACAAGTCAGAGGGCTTGCCATTCTGGGTGAATTGATGACTCCCAGATGTCGGAGCAGGAATGCTCACCAGACTTGAAGCGGTCTGACTAAAGACAGAGCCTGTGAGAGCTATAAGAGAGAGGAGAGTTTTTGAAGAATTTTTCATAACAGAACCGAGGAAATAGGTGGTGCGTGGAAAGATAAAGTAAGCGGACTTCTAGTTTTGCTCAAACTGCACGCGAAGGAAACATGGGTTGATCGTCGCAGGACGACGGCTGAGAACACTGAGTAGCTCTTCATTGTCGAAGACGATAAACCAATTCGGATCTCCCTGCTCAATCGTGGTCCATGTTTCCAAGTCTATGGAATATTGAACCTGATAGGTCAAACGAGACCCGACACCGGGGCGTTTGGGAACATCCAGAATGCACTGACTGGTGAATGCATCCAGGAACGGAGTGGGGTTGGGGACAGACGCAGGATCCAAGATTTCCGTTTGAAACCCGAATTCCTCAAGATTGGTATATCCATCACCGTCGTAATCGGCACCAGGATCAAGGAGTAGCTCACTGGTTCCGACAGGGAAACTTACCCTCTTAAAGCCTTCGTAGGTATCAATTAGATCGATGTCCCATTGAAAGATCCGACTGGAAACGTCAACGCTATTCCCCGAGGGGAGATTACGACGAAACTCAATTTCCACTCTGTACTGGAGGTTTGGCTCGAAGAAATCCGGTCCAAGTTCATATCCAGATGGGATCCCAAGAGTACTACTTCCGATCAGCTGGGGGAAATGGGGATTTCCCGGAACAGGATCCGGAATAGGCGGGAACCGAATCCGGTCGGAATCCCGCTCTCTCACTGAGAAAAACATACGGTCACCTGCCACAAACGTTTGCGCGTTGAATCCCACCCACGAGAAATCAAAAAGGATACGGGGATCAAACTCCATGACACCATCGTGCCAACGGTCATCATTTGTGAGACGAAAATCATTTCCCACATCAATTCCGCCACTCTCGACATCGCGCCCGCCCGGTCCGGCCACCGCTTCCACCATCTCGCGATGGGTAGAGTTGACGTAGAAATTTCGTCGATCGACTTCATCGGATCCCAAAACTGGAAATGAGAAGGTGTAGATTCCGGGAACGATCTCATCACGATGTTTCTCCAGTCCGAGTGCTCCAGCGTCGTAGGGGCGGGTGGAATCGTAAGTCGTCACCTCGTAACCCACGCCGTTGATCGGGTCGTTCACAAGGTCATAGAACGCAACCACACTGGTATCGATCCAATTGAAGCCTCCGAGTGGACGGGGCAGACTGGAAGGCGGACCCGCAGAGAGTTCAACCAATCCAGTTTGGAAAGGCTCAACCTGGCGGGCAGGAATTGGCTGGGTAGTCGAAAGGTAGAAACCAACATCACGGACCCCATCACCGTCCAGATCTCCTTGGGTGATCAAGCCAGTCGTTCCACTCTGACAGGGAGGAATGGTTGAGGGCCCTGTGAAGATAGGGCTAAAGTTGGCCCAACAGGGGAGAAAGGCAATTGACCCGTCCGTCAATCTGAGACTCCAGGATCCACCCAGATATTCAGACTCATTAGGACCAGTCATCTTGAAGTTTTTTGCGTCCTCAAAAAATAGTGTGGCCTGCCCGTGGGCCAAACTTGCGGAAAGAGAAAAGGCGCCCACTAAGGCGGCGGTCGATCTTGCGATGTTCATGTGCGAAGGTGTTTGCAAAGCATTTACATGGTATTCTCACCCCAATCAAATGGAAAAGTCAGATTTTCCGGACTTTAGGTCCGAAAAAATGAGATGAGCGTATGTGTTTGCGTCTCGGGAGACTAACTGCTCGGAAACAAATTCGACAAGCGCAAAATCAGCGCATGCCCTGTAAAAGAAGTTCTGTGTTGGATTTTGTGCGGGCTAGGTTCCTTAAAAGAGTTTCGATTGCTTCGCCAATTGGCAAACTAGCGAGATGCCTGCGGATTTCCTGCACCCTTGGAAGCTCCTCAGGGTGATAGAGACGGTCATCATTTCTGGTTCCGCTTTGAGGAATATGGATCGCCGGATAGATTCTCTGTTCAGCGAGTTCCCGATCCAATCTCACCTCCATGTTTCCGGTTCCCTTGAGCTCTTCGAAAATGACGTCATCCATGCGGCTCTCGGTCTCAACCAGACAGGTCGCGAGGATGGTCAAACTCCCTCCTTCTTCAACATTCCGGGCAGCACCAAAGAATTTTCTCGTTTCGGTGATCGCCTTCGGACTGATTCCTCCGGATCCAATGGGGCCTCCACGCGCGGCATTGTTATAGCCACGGGCAAGTCGGGTCAAACTGTCCAAGAGAATGACGACATCCTTCCCCTGCTCAACCAAACGGCGGGAACGTTCTAGAACCAAATTAGCCACTTCAGCATGACGCTTTGACGCCTCGTCAAAAGTCGAAGCAAAAACATTTTGCCCTACCATTTCCTCAAAGTCGGTCACCTCCTCCGGACGTTCATCCAAAAGAAGAATCACCAGTTCCGCTTCGGGTGAATTTATCTGGAGAGCCTTTGCGATCTGTTTGAGCAGGATCGTTTTCCCTCCACGGGGCGGCGCCACGATCAATCCGCGCTGTCCCTTCCCGAGAGGAGCGACCATATCAACGACTCTCGTCGCAAGGCCGGCTCCATCGTCGATTCCTTCCAACACAAAACGCTCTTCAGGAAACAACGAAGTCAGCGAATCGAAGTGAACCGGCTGCACGTAGTCAGCTGCCGGGCTCCCATCAATTACCAACACCTCATCGACAGATAAAAACTTGTCTCGATGCCTTGGCTCTCTGACCACCACTTTGATCCGCTGACCTTCCCGCAAACCGTGATCCTGTAGGACCTGCGCTGAGAGATAAATATCATCTGATGAACTCCGAAAACTCCTGCCCTCGTCCCGCAGCATCCCGAAGCTTCCTCCTGACAACTCAACCACCCCTTCGCCAACAATGCGCGTGCCGTGTGTGGCGTAACACGACAAGATCGTGAACACCAGCTGGGCCCGGGTCACTGTATTAGGGATGCGAACCGGAAGACGCTCGACCTCATCATAAAGATCAGCAAGAGGCTCATTTCGAAACTCATTCAGATTGATCTCATCCGGAACTTCGGGGGGAGGCGGTGTCTCCTCCTTCTTCGGCCTTGGCTTTTCGTCCTCCTTTTCTCTCGAAGCCTCTCTTGGTGCCGAGGCCTCTTCGATCACCGCGATCCCGCCTTCAGGAACATCACCGCCCCTATCCTTCTGATCTTCTTTGGCTTTCTCCTCTTCTATGATCGCAGCTTTTTTCGCCGCTACTTTTTTCTGAGCTTCCTGAGCCGCTTTCGCAGCCTTCTCGGCAGCAGCCCGTGCAACCTCCGCCGCTTTCACCGCGACTTCGGCTGCCTGCACGGCCGCCAACTCAGCTGCTTCAGCTTCCGCAAAGGCACTCTCTTCAGCGATCGGCTCAACCACCTTGATCTCTTCAACTTCCAGTGCAAGTTCAGGCTCAACCTCGACCTTGGGAGTCGCTTTTTTAGCACTCTTCTTGGCTGCCTTTTTGACCGTCTTTTTAACGGCCTTCTTCGCGACCTTTTTAGCCGCTTTTTTCGCGCTCTTTTTGGCCGCTTTTTTCGCGATAGGTTTGGCGGGAGAATCCTCAGGGATTTCCGTGGGTTCGATGGGCTCTTGCTCGTCAGTCATGAAATAGAAGGGGTATTTAGGAATCTCGATAGCTGCCGCTCCAATTGAGCCAAACAACCTTCGTTCCAAAAAACGACATCTCCCCGGGCGACCTTCTCCATAATGGGAAGTTGCGCATTGAGGATTGATGAGATCATCCTGTCTTCGAAGTGACTCCGAGCTTTGAGGCGGGTTCGTTGCGTGGCTTCGGAAGTCGCCACGACCAGATTAAGCTCCTGATCAAAGTCAAATCCGCTCTCAAAAAGAAGCGGCACATCAGCGACAAACAGTGTCGTTGATGGATTCTTAGAACATTTCTCGCGTAGCTCAAGACATTCCTTTCTTACTTTTGGATGGAGAAGTCCTTCCAGCAATTTGCGGTGTGCTGAATTTTCAAAAACCAGTCCTCTTAACTTCGGGCGATCCAGAGAGCCGTCATCCAAAATAACTGATTCGCCCAACGCCGTCGAGATCTCCTCAAGTGTCTCCCTATGCTGAAGCAGCCCCTGCACCGACTCATCGCAGTCGAAAAATCCCATCGAGGGAACAAGCCGTTGCATCACCTTTCCGGCTGTCGACTTTCCGGTCGCGATCCCACCTGTAAGCGCCAAAACCTTCATGTCACCGCGAGAATAGGGAAGGATCTCAACAAAACAACTCTGCCCGTCTCTCCAGAAAACAAAAAAGCGGAACCTGCATCACAGGTCCCGCTTTGAAGATTTTTGAGTCGCTTTACTGACCAGGGAGCATGCTTGGGCCGGCACCACCGATATCGGCGCCACCAACAACAGGAGCGATCGCCGGATTATCTCCGCCATTCACGCGACGACCAGTGGCATCAATGATCTCAGCAGTCACGAAGATGATGAGGTTACTCTTGATGTGGTTCTGCGCCTTCGTCTGGAAGAGACGCCCGATGAAGGGAAGGTCACCAAGAATGGGCACCTTGTCTTCAACACTTTGGACATCCTCGCGCATGAGACCACCAACAGCCACGGTGTAGCCGTCATAGATGGTGAGGCCGGTCTTGACCTTGCGGATAGAGAAGACAGGCATCTCGATACGGTTCTCGGTGATCACGATCTGAACAGGGTTGCCGAGTGCATCCGTTGCCGGAGCGGTGATCGGGCTACCGTAGTTCACGAATCCTTCGAATTCAACGATCTCAGGAGTGAAACGAAGCTCAATGATGCTGTCATTAGCATCGATCTGGGCTTCGACCTCAAGCGTGACACCAGTATTCTTGGTATCGAAGGCCGAAGGAGTTGCAGGAGTCACCGGGAATCCGGCACCACCACCACCACCAACGTTGTTACCCTGGCCACCTCCGTTGTTACCAACCTGGTTGGGAAGTTCGGGTGGTTCGTATTCGGTTGGGTAAATAAACTCACGAATAATCTCGATGGTGGCAGTCTGCCCGGGAAGGGCAACCACACTCGGTGCGGTCATGATGTCGGCACCTTTCTTCTGAGAAAGCCCGCGCATAATCATCTGCACCTGACCACTGCTGAAGAGACCGGTCATCGAAAGAATTCCGGGAGCCACGCTGGTGGCTTGGGCGGTCCGCTGCGGATTGTTCAAGATTGCATCGATGCTGTTACGGTTGACCGCAGCAGCTCCACTGCGGTTAGACGCAGTGATGATGTTCGAAACGTTCTGTTGAGGGGATGCCGGAATACCAGGAAGGTTGACCCGATTGATCGTTCCGACGAAGTCCTGATTGGTCCGGGCAGTTCCGCTACCAACAGTTCCACCTCCGAGGAAGTAGTTGCTTCCAACTCCAAATGGAGTCGCAATCCAATCAAATCCAAGCTCATCACCGTTCTCCTGGGTGACTTCAACGAACTTGGTGGTGACACGAATCTGACGCGGGGTGTCCCCTTGCGCTGCGATTACGATCCCATCAATCAATTCAAGATTCGTTGGAGTGTTGCGCACAATCAGAGTGCTGGACCCCCTCAGGAAACTGGCAGATGCGCCAGGAGGGAAAGAAACGCCATTCTTTTTGAGAAGAGTCCCGATGTCCTCACGTGGCTTAATTCCGCCGCTACCGCCATCGGAACCGGTATCGAAAGGATCGGGCTCACTGCCGCCGCCGCCGCCGCCGCCACTACCGCTGGTAGTGATGAAGGTTTCAAAGGTGGGAGGAACCGTCCAACGACGCTGAACCACGTCCTCATCTTCTTGACTGGTGATCGGAAGGAGAGTGACTGCAAATTCGTCGATCTTGAAACGAAGGCCGGCCTCATCACAGATATACTGGAGAGCGACACGAAGCGGGACGTTTTTAAGGTCAAGCTTCTTGATCAAGGTGGCGTTGGGATCAACTGCCGCACCGAAGCCGTCCTCGGCTCCAAGTCCACCAGCATCAGCTTCATCACCTTGTTCGTTCACCGTCTTGGGCGCCCGAACCACAAAGTTGATCCCCTTTTGGGTTTCATCCAGCGTGGTGGTGTCCAACTCGATGGAACGAAGTCGAAGGAATTCAACAGCCTCCTCAACGGTGCTGTTATTGAGCAAAAGCTCAGGAAGAACGATCTGGTTCAGCTTTGCCGTGATGCTGCGAGCGCCGGCGTCACCGATTTCGATCTCAGGGCCGGCAACTGGTCCCTGTCCAACAGGAGGAACAGCAAGTTCCCATGCTCGATCAACTTCCATGAGCATCTCAGCCCGGGTTTGATCATAAGCCGCACGGTAATAGTCGGACTTGATTGCAGCACAACGCTCCATCCAACGACGGGCAGCTTTGTTGTAAGGATCGATGCGGAGGATGCTCTTGAACTCTTCCTCCGCTTTGTCATAGAGACCGAGATCGTAAAATCCCTCTCCCTTATAGAGACTCCCAACGACACTATCGATATCCTGGGAATGCGCGAATGTGAGTCCTTGATTGGTGCGAATCGGATCATCGAGATACTCGAGCCCCCTCTTAGCAGCCTTGTTTCCGGGATCGTTCGTCTCAACTTCATTGAGAAGATCACGGGCCTCTTCAAATTTCCCAAGGCGGCGTTGTTTCTGGGTCAGCGCGATGGCTCCATCCTGGAAGTGGGCACTGAGCACCGCACGGCGATCAGCCGTCACAGTTCCGTGAGGGAGGGTATCAAGCGCTTCCCGATATTTTTGGGCAGCGGTGTCATAGTCGCCTTCAGCATAAGCCTTCCGACCCTCTATCAGGAGTTCGTCGGATTGGGTCACGGCCAACTGACGGCGGATTTTCTCTTGGCTCGCCAAGTCGTCGCCATATCCCGTCTCAACTGAGAGCGGCGCAATCACAAGTGCCGCAAGGGCAAACATGGTACGATGGGTAAGGTGTGTGTGTCTCTTCTGCATGATCTGTTTGATTTATCGTTGATTTGTAGGGGGGGTGGAAAGCTTTTTTTCGAAAACATGTAAGTTTTCCGAAAACTTCCCTGGCCCAGAGTTTGATTTTAATGACTATTTACTTTACTGAGAAACGGAAATTTCGCGGGTTTTAGTTTCACCATCGACCTCGTATTGCACCACAATGGCTACCGCCTTGCGCACATTCGGTCCAGGATCCTCAAGCTTAACCTCGATGAGCTTGTAGTCCTTTCCCTCTCCTCCAGCGGGGATCGAAAAGGAACCGCTTTCCTTAACTTTGAACTGATTCCCCTCTTCCCCGATGGCATTGAGCCTGAAGGTGACGGTATGATCGTATTGAGTGGCAAGGGATCTCTGCGCTGCGGGAAGATTGAACATTAACTCGTAAGTCTTGCCCTTTTTCCCCTCGCTCAGATCTTCAATGATCGCCCAGTTGCGCGGACGACGACCGGTTGGGCCATCTTCTTCGCGAGCCTCAATACTCTTCAATTTAAAGCGAGCTTTGCCGGGATCCTTTGAAAAGAAGGTGTCCCCCTTTGCGATCGCCTCGGATGCCGGAATGCGGTTAGTTTGAGCACGACCTTCGAATGGCTTAAAGAGAAAGTCAAATTGATAGCCCTCACCAAGAACACTCTTGAAGAGAAGAAGCCATATGTCGCTCTCGATGGTGACCACTTCGAGTTTTTCAACAAGATCACCGATTGACTTGGCGTCGTTGGGGTCGGTTTTTGAGGTGAACTCCTCCATATTGGTGAAGCCGTCCTCGTCCTCATCCCGCTGGGGAGAATCAGAATAGGAAGGATCGATGCGATGATCGACCCACCATTGGTTTGGAATCGGCGAATGGACCGGGCCCTCCATCAACAGAAGATCCAGCAGGTCGTTCGTCCTTCCATCCTTGGTGTAGAGATTCACGCTAGTGAAGAGTTCGACCGGGCGACCAGCCTTCGTCTTTTGCTGGACGATGGGATCACTCTTGGTGATCGAGGCGGTGAGCCCTGTCGCAATTTCATAACCTTTGGCGGTCGTGTCTTGTTTCTTGGGCGGGCTGTTAGCATTGAACGCTTCGTTCTCCGCTTGATTCGCGCTGTAACCGAGGTAGCCGAGGCCCACGAGAACGAGGGCGCCGCCACCTAAGGCTACGGTGTGGTAGTTTTCTTTAATCCAGGACATTTGTTCGTAGGTGTTTTATTTGAGTTCTGGGAATTTCTGCTCATCAATAAAGAGGAGCAGGTCGGCACGGATAAATACCACCAAGTCATCGCCACCGGAAACCTTGTCGAGGATCTTGCGGGCGGGTTCCTCCTCTTTGGGATCAGATTCATCTCCGATGATATCGATGTCTCCGCCAAAGGCGTCCTCTTTGGGTTTTGCCGCTGCAGCAGACTTGCCTCCGGTTGGGATTGGTGAGGGGTTCTTGATGCGGGCCAACCGAGTCTCGAAGAAATATTGATCCGAGTTCGCGAGCTTGCTCAGGAAATCACGGACCGAACCTTCGGGAGCTCTGAACGAGAGCTCAATCGGCATGCGGTGCGCAACGGGAGGAAGCTTTTCAACAGGGGCCTTAGGTCGACCGCCCCGGCCACCACCTTTACGAGACGTCTTGGGAGCTCTTGCACCACGAGGCCGAGCCCCGGGCTTAGCTCCGATGGTGTCAGGCCAAGCCTCTCCGTTTTCTGCAGGAAGTTTGGCGCGGTGAAGATTCAAAACTTCTTTAACTCTGGCTTCAGCAAGCTCGGTGAAAAGATACTCCAAAGCGCCCAACTGGTAGGTCAAAATCCCGGTAGCCTCCTCTTTGGGCAGCCCGACAGCATAGTCTTCAAATCCAAGGTTGAAAGTGCTGGGAAGTCCATCCTCTCCTGGGAAAAGTGCTTTCACTTTCGCCACCGTGGCAGAGAGATTTTCGGAAAAATCCTTACCGGAAACATTATCAAGCTTTGCCGGACGGAAGGCCATGAGTTTCTCACGAGCCTCGTTGGCACTCTTGATCACCGTTTTTAGATTTTCCTCTTTGTCTTTGGCGTTTTCGTTCGTGGGGAAGGGATCGAGACTCTTCATCTTCTGAAGAGTCGCTTTCTTCGTTTCGATCTCAGCTTTAACTTCCTCAAGCCTCTTACCAGAGTTGAGGCCGGATGAGCTGACGACGGCGGCGAGCAGTGCGGTGATGGCAATCAGCCCTGCGAGGAACTTGTTTTCTTTGAACCAAGTCATAATGATTTGTGTCGGTGTGTGTTACTTGAGTTGAATGGGATTTTTGAGAGGAATCAGAAGCTCGAAGGGAGCTGCGTAGTCATTATTTTCTAACGAAGGGGCTGCCATGATGTCTGTGATGATCCGGCTATCGGGAATCTTCTCACCCTCCCACTCGAAAGAGAGAAATTGCGACCCTCTCAGGCGGACAACGATATCGATGACCTCTGTTTGTTTGTCGAGGTGAAGCCCCTTGATCCGGACGCTATCCGCGACATCTTTGCCGTCACCGCTCATCATGGCGGTGTTACCGTAATTGGCGGTATCGAAGCTCTCGTTCATGACGGGATCACTTTTACCATTACCCTCGAGAGTGAATCCCGACCGCATTTGCACGTCGGTGATCCAGACCTTTTCGCTGATAAACTGCTTGGAGATATCATTCCACAGATTGACGACACTCAGGCGACCGGTTTCCGCTGCGGCGTAGGATCTGATGAGCTTATCTGTTTGCTCTTCCTTTTTAAGAAGGCTCTCAATCTTGCTAGCCGGTTGATTCAGGTCAATCGCTTCTTGATCGAGACCGGCGAGATACGTTTCTCCATCACCTACAGATATGGATTTGAGTCCAGCCCATGCGACAAGACCTGCCAAGAAAAGGGCCGACGCTGTGATGAGCGCCGGTTTACGGCGGCTGATGTCCCGCTGAGCCTGTACGGCGTCAGGGACGAGATCGATGGAAATTTCGGCCTTTCCCGATGCCCGGAGTCCGAGACCGACGATTTCGCCAAGCTGGTGAGCTTCGCTCCCCAAGGTATCGACATCCACGCCCTTACCAACTGAGATCCGCTGGAGGGGATTGAAGATCTCGACCGGGAGACTGAGCTTTTCTTCGAGAAACTCACGAAGGTAAGGCAGATTGGCGGAACCACCTGCAAGGAGCACTTTTTGAGGAGCATTTCCTCCCTGCTGGCTGCGGAAGAGGGTATTGGTGCGCTGAATCTCCGCGGTGAGGCGGGTCAGAGCATTGCGGATGACTGTGCCTAGGGCGGCCGTGCCTTCATCAAGTTGGCCGGCATGACCACCACCGAGGGCGACAAGGCCACTGGTGAGCTTGCTGTTTTCAGCCTCGGCAAAGGAAACATTGTAATCCTTGGCAATCGCACTGGTAAGATTGGACCCACCAATGGTAACCGAGCGCGTGAAGAACTTCTTGCCATCTGCGTAGATGAGATTGGAGGTCTTGGCTCCGATATCAAGAAGGAGGATGCTCTCCTCAACACTGGGGTAGCTGTGGCGGAACGCATTGTAGAGCGCCACAGGAGCACAATCAACGAGTTGGGTTCCCAGACCGGTTTCAGCAACCACTGAGTTGAGGTCATTCAGAGAATCGGCCTTGATGGCGACAAGAATCACCTCGGGCTCGATCCCGTCGGTTTCAAGCTTCTCCCAATCCCAGACGACTTCGTCGATGGGAAATGGCACGTTTTGTTGGGCCTCGAACTTGACGAGCTCACCCATGTTCTCACTCTCGAGAGGCGGTAGCTTCACAAAACGCACAAAGACCGACTGTCCCGAGAGAGCATAGGCGGCCTTTTGGCTTCCAACCTTGAGACTCTTGGCAAGTTCCTTGATGGCGAGTTGAACTTGCGGAATACGTGCGGCTTCGGTGGCCGGATCTGCGAGGATACTGGTTGCTCCGTAGGATTTTAGAACCAAGCCTTTCTTGGTTGGGGCGAAAACGCCCATTGAAATCCGCTGGGAACCGATGTTGAGTGCGATAATCGATTGTTGTTCAGCCATAGTAATGTGTGTGTGGTCTGGTGTGGAGAGATTATGGAAATCTGAAGTCCGGAAGCTCGTGCAACCAAAATCTTCAGAAAATGCCCTGTTAGGAGCAGGAAAACTTTAGTCGTTCTTGGGCATCACTTCGGCATAACGGTCATACCAAAGGGGAGCAAAAGGAGTCTGGTTTTTATTAAGAAGAGGAAACTTGGAGGTCGCCTCAACGTCCTTCAGCGCCTTGCGCCACCAACCGGCTTTTTCACCGTGACTGAAGAAGCCTACCATGGCACCTCGCAATTCGATCTCACCCCCGACGGCCTCAAGGTCCGACTTGCTCGCTTTATCCTTCCCGGTGATACGCTTGAGAGTGTTAGGGGAAAGGTAAATCGAAACGTAAACCTCCTCATCGGTCGGGATATTCACGTGGGTGACGGTCTTGGTGATCTTGTAAGATTTGCGGTCCTGGCCCTTCACAACGATGTGCCAGGTGACCTTGATTTCATCGAGATACTTGTCCTTGGGCTCTTCGGCCAGCTTTTGAACTTTCAGCTTCACTTCAACTTCCAGCCAGTTCTTGGCACGGAATTTTTTGCTGTTGCCATCGTTGATGGTTGGGGACTGCAGGGTCGTGAACTCCGGATCATCAACAGCGAACTTGGCATCTTTGGAGATTTCGAGTTGCCCCAGAGCCACACCGGACAGGGTAACTGAACACGCCAAGGAAAGGAAAGTTTTGAAGAATCTCTGCTTAATCATAAAATTGATAAAAGGGTTCGCGGAACCCTAGAAAATCAAAGCGGGGTCCGGCTAGCAAAAACTGGGAATCGTTTGTTTTTTTTAGCGGTTTACGGAGGCGGGCGATTCTGAACGAAGATTTTTGACAAAATAAGCCCCCCAACCCCAAGCTTACTCCATGACGCATCGCGAACAAATCAGAGGGTTTTTGTCGGACAAAAAGCCGCTTGTCGTTGGTGCTCTTGCGGAAAACAAGACTCTCAAATCGCCACTTTTCGAATGCGATGTGCTCGAATTAAGACTCGATTCCATAGGCTGTGGAAAAGACGTCGTTGAGTTTGCGAAAAACACTCCCGCCCCCCTCCTCGTGACCGCGAGAGGCCCCGCGGAAGGCGGGCAGTCCGACTGGTCCGCTCAAGAGCGGGCAGACGCCTACCGAGCCCTGATGCCGCACGCCACACTCATTGATATTGAATTACGAGATTTTGATAGTTTTAACGATGTCATCAATCAGGCCAAAAACGAAGGCGTGATTGTGGTCGGTTCTTTTCACGATTTCACAACGACCCCCACCTTGGATGAGCTGACGACAAAGTTCGATGACCGCGCCGACATCCACAAATTCGCCCTTATGGCGACCACCCAAAATCATATCAGCTCCCACCTCCAGATCATGGCAGCTTTCCCCGATCTTCAACTCTCCGTGATGGGGATGGGGCCCCTCGGTGCTGCGGCCAGGCCGCTCATGGCCAAAGCGGGGTCGCTTTTGAATTACGGTTTTCTCGGAAGCACCCCCACCGCGCCCAATCAATGGCCAGCCTCCCTTCTCAGAAATGCTCTCGCCATCTAATCAAGGGACAATCTTCACCGGAGCCGGTGGCAGGGCCGCCAGAAAAGTCTTCCCGTAGCGCTTGGTCACCACGCGATTATCGAGGATCACCACCATTCCCTCGTCTTTCTTGGTTCGAATCAAACGTCCCACGCCCTGGCGTAATTTGATCACTGCCTCGGGCACGGAATACTGCATAAAAGGATTTCCACCCTCCGCCTCGATTTCCTCAAGACGAGCCGCAGTCAGTGGATGATCAGGCACTGCAAAGGGAAGCCTCGTGATGATCACATTACTCAGAGCCTCCCCCGGCACATCGACCCCGGCCCAAAAACTCTCGGTTCCAAAAAGCACGCTGTGAATATCGCTCCGAAATTCCTCCACCATCTTCTGCCGTGGCATCCCCATTCCCTGGGCAAGGAGCGTCCAGCCGTGATCCTCGAAAAAGTCCTCCATCTTCTCGGCCACCGACCTCAACAGCCGGTGACTCGTAAAGAGCACAAACGCCCGACCTTCCGACTTCTTCACCACGCGCTCAATCCAGTGGATCAACATCCCCTCATATTCGTCGTCACGCGGATCGGGCATCGATTTCATGACGTAGATCGCCATCTGCTTTTGATAGTCGAAGGGGCTTCCGATCTTTACCGCCGGCACATGTTGCGCGCCGATTCGTTCTCGAAAATAGGTCAATTGATCGTCCCCCGTCCCCAAGGTTGCGCTCGTCGTGATACACGTCTTGTCGGGACCAAACAACAAAGGCCGTAACCGGTCCGCCACGTTGATCGGCGCCGCATTGAGCGTAAACGAAGTCCCTTCATAGCCCGATTTTTCCACCCAGTAAACGCTTCCCCCATCCTCCTGATCAAGGAACATCTTCAAGCCCCCGTGCATCTCCCGAAGACGCCGCGCCCCCTCCATCAATTCGCCCTTCCTTGTATCGTCATCAGTCTCCTCCGCAACTTCTTCAATCGCCGTCCAGCACTCCCGCAATGGCCCCGCCAGCGTGTTCTCGACCAGATCTGGATTCCTCACCCGACACTCCCTTCCCCAGTCACCAAAAGTCACCGCATCCCCGATCTCGTCAAAAAACGAATCAGCCTCATCCAACACTTTTTTCGCACAAGCCATCGCCTCTTCGGCACGCGCATATTTTAACAATCCCTTCCCTGTCTTCGGATGATACAAGCGCTGTAAATCGAAACGTAATCCCGCCTGACTCAGCCGTAATCCCAGTGATTTCGCCGCTACGGCCTCCAGCGTGTGAGCCTCATCAAAAATCACAAAATCATTGGGCACTAAAAAGCCCGACTCGTTCTCATTCATCTCCTCCTCCGGATTTAACAGCGAGAAAAACAGACTGTGATTCACCACCAACACGCGCGCGCTTTGGGCAAATTTTCTCGCCTCCTGAAAAAAGCAATTCCCTCTCGGCCCACATATCCGCTGCGTGCAAATGTGCGACTCACTGCACACCTGTAACCACACCTTCAGCGAGGGCTCAAAATTCAAATCACTCTTGGTCCCGTCCCGTGTCGACTCCGCCCACTTCCAAATTTCCATCAACTCCTCCTGCTCGCTCGACGTGAAAAGATCCCCGCCATTGTCCATCGCCCGACGCATCCTGAGAGGACAGAGATAATTCCCCCTCCCTTTCAGCAAGGCCGCCTCAAACGGCTCCGCCAGCAACTTCCGCACAATCGGCAAATCCTTCCCGATCAACTGCTCCTGCAAGTTAATGGTATGCGTTGAAATCACTGCCTTCTTCCCCTCACGAATGGCATACTCCACCGCCGGAATCAGATACGCCAATGACTTCCCCACTCCTGTCCCCGCCTCTACCGCCAAGGATCGTTCTCCTTCCAACGCGTCAGCCACCTCACCAGCCATCTGCTGCTGCTCAGCACGATACTCAAAATCCGGCGACTTCGAAAGCAACCCGGTCTCCGAAAAAACCATCCGCATTTCGTCTCCAAAAGAATTCCCTCCACCAAGCGATATCACACCCGTGATTACCCCCTTCGCTCTCCAAGTTCAACCGCCATTCTATCGGAGCCGAATGCTCCACACCACCACCCCCTCTAAATTTCTCTGCGCCTCCGCGCCTCCGCCTGAGTCTCCTTCCCCAACCAAGCTCCTCAACCAAGTTCATTTGGCCATTTCAAATCCCCAAAACTTCATGGTGCTGAATTTCCAACATTTTGTTTGCAGGTTTTCTAGCACCTGCTAAATCTGACTCATGAACCGTCTCGAAAAAGGAGAAGTCTCGCGCCGCGAACGACAGATCCTCGACATCCTTTACCGCCTTAGCGAAGCCACCGCGCAGAATGTTCAGGACGAACTCGCTGATCCTCCATCCTACTCCGCCGTGCGCGCCCTTCTCGCCACTCTTGAAAACAAGGACATGGTCAAACATTCCAAGGAAGGCCGACGCTACCTCTACAGCCCTGTCATCAACGAAAGAAAGGCCAAGCGCACCGCCCTCAAAAACCTCCTCGGCACTTTTTTCAAAGGAAAACCCGAGAACCTCGTCGCCTCCCTCCTCGACCCCAGCGACCAGCAACTTAGCGAAAAAGAAATCGCCGAGATCCGTAAACTCATCAAGTAAGCGCCCCCAACCTGGCTCAATTATCCACGTCGCAATCGTTCATTTATTCATTGTCTTCCCATGCTCCTCCCCTCGCTCGTCTTCTCAATTCTCGCGGCCTTCGCGATGTGGGTCTTCGTGCGTCGCAATCCCGCCACCGACCCTCGTGTCACCGTTGCCATCCTGGCCCTCCTTCTGATTCTCCCCCTTCTCAACTTCCTCCCCAAAGTCGCGGTCACCGTCTCTGAAAACCCCGCCCCTTCCTCAACCCCCAATCCCTGGATCCTCCCCGCTCTGTGGACGATCGGCTTCCTCTTCTTCGGAATGCGTGGCCTCATCGATGTCCTCTCAATGCAACGTTGGAACCGCGACTCTCGCCTCGCCAATGACCTGCCCGCCTTCAAGGAAACCCTGGCCCAACTCAACATCTCCCGCCGCGTCGATCTCCGCATCCACCCGCGCCTCACCTCCCCTGTCGTCTCCGGACTCATTCGACCCCGCATTTATCTTCCCGAAAGCTCCACCACATGGTCAGCCGACACCCTGAAGATGGCTCTCCTCCACGAACTTGGCCACGTCCAACGTCGCGACCTTTGGATGGCCACCCTCGCCCACTTCGTCTGCGTCATCCATTGGTTCAATCCCGCCGTCTGGTGGCTCCGCAGCACCTTCCTCTCCCAATGCGAATACGCCTGCGATGCTCATCTCGTCGAAAAAGGCACCGACCCGCGCGTCTACGCCAACGCCCTCTGCGACGTTGCTCAATCCGCTTCCGCCCCACCACTTTCCCTCGCCATGGCCGGCCACGTCCCCCTGCGGGAACGCATTATTTTCCTCTCAAAAGGCGGACGCCGTGGCTCCATCATCCTGCCCGGCCTCATCCTCCTCACCGCCTCCAGCGCCATCGCCATGAGCGTCGTCCGCTTCGTCCCTCAGCGTGACAAACCCCGTCCTGCCGCGCCCATAGATGAAACACAACTCCGCTTCACCGCCGATCCTTTCCCGGCAGATTAGTCTTTCTCTTCATCGCCAAAATACTGCCAGCGAAGCCCTCTCCCTTGCCAGCATCAGCTTTGACCGTCGATTTAGCCGCATCAAAACCGGCAGTTCCTGGAGCTTAAAATCCCCACTGGGGTCATGCCTCCAAAAGGCCAAGCGAGCCAAGAAGATCACTACCAATGATAGTGCCGTGCGCTCAGAGGGAGCTAACGGAACGCACGCAAACCGATACAAATCCCTAAAGGATTCGGGAGAGAATCCTGAGTGACCCCAACGCCATGACACAAGCACAATACAGTGCCAGTGGCGTCATGTAATCTACCGAGGTAGCGGCCTTCAAACTTCGATTTTCAAAGACAGAAGTTTCAGACTCAGGACGTAATTTCTTCTTTTCAGAAACCTCCGCCGCACCAGAGCCAAGCATCGATGAGGCTTGCGGAAATCGGGCGATCATGCCATGAAGTCTCTCGTGACTTGGGTGGGGTGCGGATTTAAGTTCTCTTGGTTTTTTCAACTTGCAGTGGCTTCCCGACGATCTCGTCATTCGTTCCGGTCTGCTCTCGAAGCTTGGTGGAACTCCTCGAAGCCGCGAAAAATAGGCCCGACTCCGATCTCTTAAAAGCGACTTGTCTCGAGGCTCTTGAAAAAAAACTTCTTCTAAGAAAGTGTGAAATGCGTTCGTCTTTCCGATACACCTCCTGTTGATCCATGAGCCTACACGCCAAACCCACCGAAGAATCGGTCGCCCGTATCGCCGCGCAAAAGCGGGCCGCTTCCATCAGTAGCTTCATCATCGCCTTGCTCCTCACGACGCTGGTCGCACTCATCCTCTTCATCATCAACATGGCCATAGATTCCAAGGTCATCCCTGCCCAAGTCACCTACTCAACCACTTCCGTGACCGAGGACGATGTCACCATTGAGAAGGTCCACGTTGAGCTCGTCCGAAAGCCCACTCCGCCAGGAGGAGGCTCCCCGTCCAAGGTCATCGTAGCCAGCACAACCTCTCCTGTCACTGTCCCCGTAGCCATCCAAACCACCGACAACACCAGCTTCGGACTCGATGACGGTCTTGGAATTGGCGATGGCGATGGCTTCAACGGCGGAGGCCATTACGGAAACATCCCCGCTACTCCCGGAAAGCGCTGCAATACCGCCGACCGCCTCCAGCGACTCGCGTCTACCGGCGGAACCAGGGAATGCGACGATACCGTTGTCAAAGCCCTCCGCTATCTCCAAAAAACACAGAACAAGGACGGCTCGTGGCATGACAAAAGCAAGGTCGGCATCACCGGGCTCGCCCTCCTTGCTTACCTCGGTCATTGCGAAACTCCCCTCTCCGAAGAATTCGGCGACACCGTCTTCCGCGCCACCCTCTATCTCGTCGACAAAGGATTAAAAAACAATGGCCGCCTTTTCCACGATGCCAAAGGCCTCTGGTGCTACGAACACGCCATCGCCACCTATGCTCTCTGCGAATGCTACACCTTTAGCAAGGCCTTCGGATATAACATCCCCAACCTCGAAGAAGTCACACAGGACTCCGTTCAATGGATCCTCAACAACCAGAATTCCATCGGCGGATGGAATTACCAATATCAGGAAAACCCACGCTGGGATACCTCCACCACCGCATGGCACCTTCAGGCACTCAAGGCGGCCCAAGCCACCAGGCTCGACTTCAAAAACCTCCGTGGAATCATCAAAAATGGATTGACCTCTCTCACTGACACCCAGGTCAAAAGCGGTGGCTTTGGCTATAGCAAAACCAGCGCAGGCAGCCAAAATGGCAGCCATTACGCTCTCACCGGAGCAGGAGTCCTCTGCCTCCAACAACACAGAGGCAAGGCTAACATCGATGCTCGCCAAGGCATCGACTACATCTCAAAAAACTCGACCTTCGACTTCAAGAAAGCGATCAACTACTACGAGCACTACTACGCCTCTCAGGCCATGATCAATGAAGGCGGTCTTGCCTGGAAAAAATACAACACGATGTTCCGCGATCCCCTTCTTAAAAACCAAAATAAGGACGGCTCATGGCCCCAACCTCCGGGTAATCACCACTCCGCCGGCACCATTTACAACACCTGCCTCGCCACCCTCATGCTCGAGGTTTACTACCGCTACCTGCCCGGAACCGGGAAATAGGGGGCGAATTCTTTTAGACAAATCGGAGTGGCTCCTTCGTTTTTATAAGCGAAAATTAAAAATATGAAATTCTCCGTCATCCTCTCCATCGTCTGCATCGGAATCGGAATCGCCATTGGCTGGATCGCCAAACCAGATCCTGCGACCGCCGATTCCGAAACTCCCGAAGCGGACCCTCCAAAAACCTCAACCCGCAGCGAAACTCCCGCCGCCAAGCCCCCCGTTGAGAAAAGTGATCGCAACCCCACCCCGCCGGCACGTGTCGTCGGTCGGACCGATCCCGAAGAAATGACGGACGAACGGCGGGCGACAATGGCGAAATACCAAAACCGCTTCGGCGACATGATGAAAAAACGCCGGATGTCTAAACTTGACGCCCGCATCTCAAAACTTGTCGCTCAACTCAATCTCACCCCCGAGCAAGAAGCCGCCCTGCGCAAGGCCGCTGAGAAAAACCTAGAAGGCATCGATTCTATGATGTCAGGAGATTTTGACCGTTCCAAACTCGGGAGCCTAACCGGAGACAGCAGTCTTGATGATGCCCTTGCCGAGATCCTTACCGACGAACAAAAAGAAGAGAACGAAGCTCTGAAAGAACGCGAACTTTCCAACAAAGTCGAAGCCAAGGCACTCAAGAATTTGGCCAAACTGAGTAGTCTTGACATGACTCAGGAACAAAAAGACGCCGCCTACGACATCCTTTACAAACAGGCGGAAGAATCCACGGGTAACGCATCACCGGCATCGGGCATCCTCTCAATGGTCTCTGAGGGACTTGGGATCGATATCGATGCCGGAGACTTGGGAATTGACGCGACGGTGCTCCCTGATGGAAGCGATCCAGATGCTTCCGAAGATGGCGCCAGAGACCCTCAAAAAATGATGGCACGGATGCGGGAGAACCAGCAAAAGCAGATCGACACTAAAGTTGAGGCGATGCAGCCCGTTCTCAATGAGACTCAGCTCGATCAGTATCGTAAAAGCCTCGAAATCAAACAGGGCGGAATCCTCGGTGGAATCCTGGGAGGCTTTGGAGCAGGCGAGTAAGCGTCAGCTTGAGCCAAACACCCGCCCTCACCTGAGAGGCGGGTTTTCTTTTGAATTCAGCTCTCAACGACCTCTCCGCGCATTGCATTTCCTGCTGAATGGTCTAAATCATCGCCATGAGCGATTCCCATCCCTTCCTCGCCAAGGATTTTCAGATCAAGTGGTCCACTCTTACCCCCGATCACATTTCTGCTGATGTGACCAAAGCCATCGAGGCGGGCAAAGCAAACATCGAGGCCATCAAGTCCGTCGCTCCTGAAGAATCGACTTTCGAAAACACCTTCGGTGCGCTCGAAATTGCCACGGAAGATCTCGACCGAGCCTGGGGCCGAGTGAACCATCTCGATTCGGTCGCCAACTCCGATGATCTCCGCGAAGCCCTCAATGAAATGCTTCCGGTTGTCTCGGGATTTTCCTCCTCGATCTCGCTCGATGATGAACTTTGGAGAGTGCTCAAATCTTTCGCCGATTCCGCCGCCGTCTCAAACCTCACCGGAATCCAGCAACGTTTCGTTCAAGAAACTTGCGATGACTTTAAGGGTGCGGGAGCCGAGCTGGAGCCTGAAGCCAAAAAGCGCATGTTTGAAATCAACAACGAACTTGCCCAGGAAACCCAAAAGTTTGGTGAGAACGTCCTCGATTCCACCAATGCCTGGGAGCTCTATGTCGACGATGAAAGCGAGCTAGCGGGCCTCCCGGACTCCGCTAAAGCCACTGCTGCCGAAGATGCCAAAACCAAGGGAAAAGAAAGCCAGTGGCGCTTTACCCAACAGTTCCCCTCGATGTATCCGGTCATGCAATACGCTGAGAGCGACACCCTCCGCAAAAAGATTTGGAAGGGTGGGTGTACCATCGGATTTGGTGGCGACCATGACAATTCCAACCACACCTGGAACATCATTCGACTCCGCCAAGAGAAAGCAGCCCTTCTTGGTTTCGCAAACTTCGCTGACCACGTCCTCGAGCGACGCATGGCAAAGAACGGGCAAGGAGCTCTCGGCTTCACCGAAGATCTTCACGCCCAAATCACCGAGCGCTTTCAAGAGGAAATTGAAGAACTCCAAACCTACAAAGCCGAAAAAACCGGCGGAGAACCTGGACCACTTGAGCCGTGGGGAGTCGCCTATTGGACTGAAAAGCGCCGCAAGGAACTCTATGCCTTCGATGACGAGGCCCTCCGCCCCTATTTCCCGGTAGATCAAGTCATGGATGGTCTTTTCTCACTCACCTCCAAACTGTTCGGCATCAAAATCTCTTCGTCCGATGCCGAACCCTGGCATTCGGAGGTCAAGTTCTACGAAATTCACGATTCCGAATCCGGAGATCACTTGGGCTCGTTCTATGCCGATTGGCATCCGCGTGAATCAAAGCGGGGCGGCGCTTGGATGAACTATCTCGAAACCGGGCTCCCAAATCCGCGCACGCCTCACCTCGGTTTGATTTGCGGAAACATGTCAAAACCTACCGGAGACAAGCCCGCTCTCCTCACTCATCGTGAAGTTGAAACGGTCTTCCACGAATTTGGCCACCTCCTTCACCACCTCCTTTCCGAGGTCGAAATCAAGTCGCTTGCCGGCGTGAATGTCCCCTGGGATTTTGTCGAGCTCCCCTCGCAGATCATGGAAAACTTCTGCTGGGACCGCGAATCACTCGATCTCTTCGCCAAGCACTACGAAACCGGAAAAACCATTCCGGAGGAACTCTTCGAGAAGATGATTGCCGCAAGAAACTACATGTCGGCATCAGCTTTCATGCGCCAACTTGCCCTCGGAAAACTCGATCTCGAAGTTCACGTCAACTCCGACAAATATCTGGATCGCGATTTGGACGAGGTCGACCGCGAGATTCTCGCAGAATACAAAGCCAAACTTTCCACTGAAGGACCGTCGATGATTCGTCGCTTCAACCACCTCTTCTCCTCACCAGTCGGCTATGCTGCCGGTTACTATTCCTACAAATGGGCCGAAGTTCTTGATGCCGATGCCTTCACCCGGTTCCGCAAGGAAGGGGTCCTCAATTCCGATACCGGCATGAGCTTCCGCCGGGAAATTCTCGCCAAAGGCAACTCCCGCCCCGTCGACGAGTCCTACCGTGAGTTCATGGCGCGCGATCCCGAACAGGCCGCGCTTCTTGAGAGATCAGGCCTTGCGGGCTAGTCAACTGGAAATGGATCCTTATCGCCCGCCCGATTCCGACACCAGCAAGCCGCTCCTTGAGGCCTCCTTTGGGAAAAAGGGTGCTGCCGGAAGATGCTTAATCGGTGGCTGTCTCATACCAACGGTTTACTTCCAGAGTTCCGCATTGGTCCTCCGTGAGGCCGGCGGAATCTTGGGTGCCCGCCGAAAATAAATCCCGAAATTCTTGCGAGAACCGGAACAGTTCACCCTCCCTCCGGATATGTGATCCACTCCCGAGCGAGTTGAAGGCCTCTTACCGCCCTTAGATTCTTCCACGCCTCAACAATCCAACCATCACGCCTTGAACAACGAGTTCACGTGCCGGCATGAGGTCCGGGAAGTCCTCATTTTCTGCACGGAGATGCGGACGCCCTTTCTCCATGATAAATCTCTTTAGGGTCGTCTCGCCATCGATCAAAGCAGCAACAACATCCATGTGCCTCGGTTCACGAAATTCCAGAATGACAGTGTCGCCATCGCAGATATGGGCATCGATCATGGACTCCCCGCGGACCTTAAGGGCAAAGGTTCGGGCATTTCTGGGGATCCCTAGCGAAGCAATGTCGATCGAAACACACCCTTCTTTCTCCTCCTCCACCGACTCGGCCATCCCTGCGGCAATGCTTCCGTAGATTGGAATATCGATAATTTCCTCTCTTTCCAAATCTTCCGGAAACACCACGGCGCGGGCCTTACCTGCCAGACGGACAATCACTCCCTTTCTCTCCAAAGCCCTTAAATGGCTCATCGCGGCCGTTTGACTGGCAAACCCGAAATAGGCCTGGATTTCCCGTGTCGAAGGCATCAGCCCATTCTGGTTTTGCGATAGCTTGAGGAAATCAAGCAACTCCTGTTGACGTTTCGTGAGTTTTTCAGCCATTGGTTTTAGTGGTTCCATGAACACTATTCAAAAGAGCAAGTTCAGTCGAGTATAAAATCGTTATTGGGATTCCAGGGTGAGTCCCCAAGGCACCTTGACGGGTGTGAGGAATTTGGGTAGATTACTTGTTAAAGAAGGAAAAAATTTCTTCCTCAAAAACACCAACCAAATCCCAAGAAACAATGAAAAAACTGAAAACCATCATGGCCGTCGGCCTGTCACTGACGTGCGCCGGCCTCGCCGACGACACCAAAAAGAAAGAACAATCCGCTGCTGCTCTCTACAATTCCGGAGTCGCATTGCTGAAGAAAGGAAAAACCGAGGAAGCCGAAGCGACCTTCCAGAAAGTTTTAAAACTCAAGCCGAGCCACTCGCCCTCGCGCTACCAACTGTCCCGCATTCCCGAGCTGAATGCGCGGATAAAACTGCTGCGTCGAAAGGCCCTCTTCAAGAACACCAAATTAGAGAAGATCCACTTCAGCGACGCGACTCTTGCCGAGGCTCTGGAAGCGCTCAATGAGCTCACCCTGCAAGCGACCAAGAAGAAATTCTCCCCCAACTTTGTGATCCAGGACCCCAAGGAAAAGCTGGCAACACAGACAGTGACGCTAAAAATGCATGGTGTCCCGCTCTCAGCCGTTCTGAAGTATGTTCTCGATAACGTCGGCGCGACCGCCCGCCTCGACGAACACGCCACTGTGATTCGGCCCTCCGGCAAGTAATCCTACCTGATGATTCGGATTTTTTTCGCGCCATAGGGGGAATTTCCCCCTATGAATCGCGATGTGAAAAAGTGGACCTTTCAAGACCGAATCATTGCCCCTTCCCTCCTCGCCGCTGATTTTGGCAGGATTGCAGAGGAGACCACCCGCGCCATCAACGCAGGAGCGGACTGGATGCATCTCGATGTCATGGATGGGAACTTCGTCGACAACATTTCCTTTGGTCCCGCACTCATCCAGGCCGTTCATGAGACCAATGACGTCTTTCTAGATGTCCACCTGATGATCGCACGGCCTGATCATTATCTTCCCCGTTTCATCTCAGCTGGCGCGGACCTCATTACCGTGCACGTCGAACCCGAGGCCGCTCATGACGTTGCAAAGACCTTGCAAGCGATTCGCGCCGCCGGATGCAAGGCCGGCCTCGCTCTCAATCCTGCCACTCCATTTGATGCCGTGGTGCCTCACTTGAGGGAGATTGACCTCCTTCTCGTCATGACGGTTGTGCCTGGATTCGGAGGGCAGTCGTTTATGGGAGAAGTCATGCCTAAAATTGAAACCGGAGCAAAGTTTCGCGAGGAGCATGACCTCCACTATCACATCGAGGTCGACGGAGGCATCGGAGCCGACACCGCCGCGATTGCCGGAGAAGCTGGTGCCAATGTCTTTGTGGCCGGCTCTTCGACCTTCAGCGCGCAGGATATGGGAGCCGCCGTGACGGCGATCCGCGAGGCATGATTGACTTCTGTGCATTTGATACAGAGCCCAAAGCATGGTGGCTTGTGTCATCATGCATCTTCGTCCACTTGCTTCGTTCCTTCTTGGTCTGTCAATGATCGGGGGGGCGCTAGCCATCAAACCCACCGAAGAGCGGACCTGGACTTCCACCAGCGGGACGAAAGTGACGGCCGTCGCTCTTGAGCTCACCAAGAACGGGTCGGTGGAACTGGAGACACCCGATAGTCGTAAAATAACTCTCGGTATCGATCACTTCAGCCAAGCGGATCAGGATTTCCTCGAGAAACACTTCCGCGGGAGCGGAGATGTCGCAGGTCCACCACTAAATACCGGAACCCATCGCGGACCAATCGAAGCCGACGCTGATACGAGCTACTACCTCTACCTTCCGAAGGATTTCGACAAGTCGGCCAAATCTCCAGTCATGATCTGGATGTATTCGCAGGGACTATACGAAGGCCTCGCTTCACGCACCACC
>JAPKDJ010000082.1 GCA_026421245.1 Akkermansiaceae bacterium
AGCAAGGGGACAAGACCTGCGAAGGTCGTGAGAGATGTCAGGATGATAGGGCGGAACCGTCGCGCCCCGGCGGCAAGCGCCGCTTCGATAAGGGGCATGCCAACGCGACGTCTCCTATTCACAAAATCAACCATGACAAGCGAGTCATTTACCACAACGCCGGCGAGCGCAAGCATTCCGAAAACCGAGAGGAAGTTGGGAGTAATATCCATGATCAAATGTCCCAGCAAAGCACCGATCACTCCGAAGGGCACTGCCAGTAAAACATAGATCGGCTGCACGACAGAGCGGAATGGAATCGCCAATAGCGCATAAAGCGCAAAAAGCAGGAACGCAGCGTTAAGCCAGATTTTCTTCACTGATTCCTCGTGCTCGGCAACATATCCGGTCCAGAGAAAAGAAAGACCCTTCACTTTGTCCGTCAATTTACGAATCTCAGGATCAAGCTCTTCGGCAATACCAACGATATCGACACTGTCGTCTTGTGGCATGCCGCCGATTCGAATCACTTCAGCACCATCATTTCGCTCAACAAAGGTCGGAGCCTTGGTGAATCTATAATTCGCCACAGTATTCAGCGAAACTTCCGCGCCTCTTGGAGAACGTATCTTCAGCCTCGATAAAGTGTGGAGCGATTTTCGATCGTCTTTAGGCAAACGAAGCATAATTCGGATCTCCTCGCCATCGCGGATGATTCTCTGGGCCTCTTCTCCATAGAAGGCCTGTCTTACTTGTTGCGCAAGAAGTCCCTGGGTGATCCCGAGTTCTGCGGCACGAGGCTTGAGGGTAAATTCAATCTCGTCTTGGCCGCGATTGATCTGCGCCCACGCGCCACCGATACCGTCGTATCCCCGCATCAGTTTCTTGATTTTCTCGGCGATCTGGTTCTTCGCCTCCGAATTCGGCCCCCGAAGTTCAAGCGCCATCGGTTCACCACTACCGCTATTCTCTTTCTGCTGCTCACGGCGCTCCTTCCCGGTAATCTCGGCATGGATATAGAACGAATCCGCTTCTTCAATTTCGCCAACCAATTCGGCCCAACGTTTTGCGATTTGTGCATTGGTTGGCCCGGCTTCGGAACGTTCACTTGGCGGCATTACCTCGACAACAATCTTGCCGCGCGATGAGTCAGGGCGGTCTTCAAAGTCAGAAGATCCAGTGATCCGAGCCACGTTTCGGATCAAGGTCTCCCCAGTCTTTGGATCGGTGTATTCCTTCTTCAAGATCTCAGTGGCGGCTGTGATACGCTCGACGTATGCGTGCGTGCGCTCAATCGGAAAATCGTTGGGCAAATTCAGATCAGCAGAAATACGCAAGTTTTCCACCGCCGGAAAAGAAGCGAACCCCATTCGGCCACTAGCCCAGTATCCGGCCATCGCCATTGCAAGTGCGATGAAGAGAGCCAAAACCGAAAAGCGGTAACGCACCGCGACCTTCAAAATCGGGATATAAACATGATCAACGAAGCGCTCCATCCCATCAGCGACTCCCTTTTGAAAGCGCCCAAAGATACCAATGTTTTTTCCCCGTGGGCGCACGTGCTTCAGGTGTGAAGGCAAGATGAGCTTGGATTCGACCAACGAAAACAGGAGCACGGGAATGACGACCGGCGGGATCTGTTTCGCAAAGTCTCCCCACCCTCCGCTGACGTGCGACAAGGGCACGAAGGCAGCTATCGTGGTCAAGATTCCAAAAGTCACCGGGACCGCAACCTCTTTCGTCCCAAGGACGGAAGCTTCAAGCGGATCCATTCCAGTCTGCAACTTCGCGAAAATGTTTTCTCCGGTCACAATTGCGTCATCGACCACCACTCCGAGTACGATGATAAACCCAAAAAGACTCATCACATTAGCGGTGATGGGATAGATCTCAAAAAATGGCAGGTCCATCGACATCACCAGGACGCCGCCGGCAAAGCTGATTGGAATGCCTAGCACAACCCACAGCGCAACCTGCGGGCGCAGGAACAGACCGAGAATCAAAAAGACCAGAACGCACCCCTGAAGCAACGAACTGATCAGCGTGCCGAGACGACCCCGGATCGATAGCGAGCTATCATTCCAAGCATAGAGATGTGCTCCCTCGGGAGCGCGCGTTGAGACGTATTTCTTGATGCGATCCGAGATCTCGATCGCATCCTCACCGCGTGCTCGGCGAACTTGGATAAACATCGCAGGCCGCCCGTTAAATTCGACGATTTTTTGATCTTCCTCAAAACCGTCATTCACCTTAGCGACCTCTCCCAGCATGACGTCGGCACCGTTGGCGGCCCGGATCAGAATCTTCTCAAACTCGGCGGCCTGGTAAGCCTGACCACGTGTTTTGACAACGAGTCGGCCGCTATCGCTGCGGATCGTTCCCGCTGTCAGATTGATCGATGAACTGCGGATCGCATCGGCAAGCTCACGGAACGTGAGCTTGTAGGCGCGCAACTTAGCCAAGTCTGCCTCGATTGAGATTTCAGTTTTGCGGACGCCCTGAATATCAGCACGACTTACGCCCTCCAACTCGAGAATCTCCCGCTGCACTTTCTTGGTAACTTGGAGCAAAGCCGCCTCATCAAATTCACCGGTCACCGCCACACTCAGCACCGGCAGCCGACCACTGGAATCAGGAATGATGATCTTTGCCCGCTCAGTCTCGCCTGGGAACGTCGAGATGGTATCGATGCGGCTCTTGATCTCATCAAGCAGCTTGTCTAGGTCAACTCCTTCCTTGGCCTTGAAGTAAAACTTCGCCATACCCGGCATTCCGTCGGAATTGACTTCGCGAATACCACTAATGCCCTCCAGCGCACGTTCAACGGGGATCAGCACGTTTTCCTCGATGTCCTTCGGCGTTCCGCCGCGATAGGGCATCTCCATGTAAACAATCTCCCATGCGCTTGATTCGGGGACTACCTCCAGTGGCACCTTGTTCCATGCCGCATTGAAGCCCGCCGCGAGGATAGCAAACATTAACAGGTTGGCTGCGATGCCATTGTTGGCGAACCAGCGAATCATTGGGCCGTCTTGTCATCGTTGCCATTGGTGGCAACAGGGGGTTCGCCTTCCGGAGAAGGATCCGGTAAAATTTCAACCTGAGTACCATCCGGGGTGTAAACGAGATAGGCAGTTGCAAGCAAGGTGCCATCTACGAGGGACTCATCTCTGACGATCAGATGGGTGTCGTTTTCCCAGAGCGGGGTCACCATTCGCTTACTGATAAAGTGAGAATCTCGGTCAACGACCGTGATGCGTGAAAGTTGACGAATCGCTTTGCGTGGGATCGCGACGACTTTTTCAAGGGGCCGCCCGGGAACTTTTACAGAAACCGGCTGTCCAATCCGAAGCGGTGCCTTGCTTGATTCCCGACCGAACGGATCGTTAATGCGGGCGATCGCAAAGAGATCAAGCGACTGTTCATTCAATGCTCCTTCGGTTCGCACAATCCACGCTTCCCGCTCGGTTTTATTGCTCTCGTCCAAGGCGTCGCGAAGGATGATTTTGACCGGTGAATCACTTGCCTCCTCTGGTAATTCAAGAAAGCGCATCTGCCTAGCCTCAATGGGCAGGCGCACCTCGGCGTAGTCTACCGCAAAGATGGAAGCGAGGCTCGTTCCACTGCCGATCGTCTGGCTGACTCCTACCATGCGCTGCCGCACTCGGCCATCAAACGGAGCTCGAATCAGGCAACGTTCAAGACCACGATCGGCCTGTTCCAGCTGCGCCGCAGCAGCTTCGACACGAGCTTCCGCTGCGCGCAACTGCGGAACGCGCAGTACGAGATCGCTGGGCTCCTCTTCGTAGCCAAGATCCTCCCAATCCAAGCGAGCCTGCTTGGCTCGTGTCTGCTCCTGTGCGTGTAACGCGAGCGCTTGGGCCTGCTGAGATTTTGCACTTGCAACCGCCGTTTTAAAATCCGCCTTGTCGAGCTCCACGAGAACCGCGCCTTCCTCGAAGTAGGCACCGTCCTCAAACTGGGGGTGGGTTGCCACTATCCGGCCACTCACTTGTGAAGTGAGAGTGATTTGGTTGTGTGCCCGCACCACTCCGCTGGTTTCGATCTGTGGTTCAAAATCAACAACAGTCAGTTCGATAACTTTGGTCTTTGGCAGTTGGGCTAAACCCTGCAGCCGCTTCTCCCGGACTTCTGGTTGCATCCAGTGATCGAATGCAAACCATCCAGCTCCCAGTAAAATTACCGGTAGAATCAGACGTAAAACCTTCGCGAGAGCACCAACATTATTTGCCGCGGGCAGGGTCGCACTTGGACCGGTTTGAGATTCAGTTGATTCTGCCATTTGCCGCGGTTTTTCGTTGAGAGAAGATATCCAGCATTCCTCGGCCTTCGATAAAAAATATCACTTCGATTTGCGGAAGGCAATCAAGTGTTTTTCCGTGCGGATATAGATTGAATTTTGGTCGATGGCTGGGGTGGTTTCGGACTCTTCGCCAAGGTCATACGAATGAATCTCCTTAAATTGCCTACCGGTCGTAACAACTGAGATCACCCCATGACTGGCAACAAGGTAAAGGTGCCCGTTGGCGCAGACCGGAGAAGCAGTGCACTGACCTCCAAGGCTGGAAATTCGGTTCCGGTAGAGGACCTTGCCATTTTTGGCGTCAGTCGCCGCGAGCACTCCTCCCGCCCGGATCAGGTAGATGATCTCATCGTGAAGAAGCGGAGAAGGGATTTCTGGGATGTTTCGGTTTACTGACCAAACTGAGTGAGTCTCGGTAACGTCCCCTGAGCCACCCGGACGAACTGCCACGAGAAGTGGTTTTCCGGGCTTGTCTTTGAAAGCCTTCATAAACTCCTCTTCACTCCACGCACGATCCTTATCTTTATCAAACCAACTCAAGATCCAGTCCACACGTTCCTCACGCTTCTTTAAATTGTCAGGCATGGGGAAGCCAAAACCGGGATGATCGACCGGAAGTTCCGGGCGGAAGGGAAAGGTGAAGGGCGGCTTCATCTCCGATCTTTCAATCTTACCATTCTTGTTCTCATCAAAGGGCAGAATTGAATCCCAGAAGGGCTTTGGGTTGGTGTCTGCGTCGCCGTCACCACCCCGTCGTGACGAAGAGGCGAAGACATGATCACGATTGGCCACCGGAACTGCGATCGTCTCACGGGAAAAACCAGTGGTATGCCACTTGCCCTCGCCTGTTTCTGGATCATAACCATTGAGTCGCCCGTCTCCCAGAACGACAAGATCCGATCCAGCCTTGTGATTCCAGATGATGGGCGTCGACCACCCGCTGCGAGAAAATGGCCGCGGCGTCTTCCAAAGTTCCTTTCCGGTCCCTTTTTCGTATGCGATGACCTTGGAACGGCTCAACTTGCTGCTAGGTAGATTTCGGTCGTCATCAAGGACCATGATCACCATCTTCCCGAAACCGATTGGTGAGCTTGCCATTCCATACAAGGTCTGGGGGGTTGGAATCGGCTTCTTCCAGAGTTCATTGCCATCGTGGTCGTAGCAAAGCAATCCATACGACCCAAAGTAGACGATGACGTATTGTTCATCGACCAGAACAGTTGAGGAAGCCTGACTCGCGGCACGGTGGACTTTCTCCGTCGCCTTCACTGGAGAGAATCTTCGCCAGAGTTCCTTCCCGCTCTTTTTATCGAAAGCAAGTGTCATCAGCACATCGTCCCTAACGGCCGTGAGAAAGATTCGGCTTTGCGATAAAACTGGAGAGGACAGCCCCTGCGGGACTGGGACACGCCACGCTTCGTAATCCTTACCAATTCGGACGGGTGGCTGACAGCCAACTGCAATCCCGGAACCGTGAGGACCCCGGAAACGATTCCAATCGCCAGTTTGATCTGCCTTCACAGAGGAAATTAGAAAAGGCATGAGACCGAACAACTTAAAAAATGCCTGCGTCTTTTTTATGATCATGGTTCTCTTAAAGGCCAAAAGGTCTTTTTCTCCGTTGCTTAATATAATTCTTCCACGACATGTCCCAAATACATCTCCACCAACCGGGAAATGCGAACAATAATTTACCGAACAACGGAAATCTTGTTCGCTTCTTCCACTTCTCAACGCAAGTAGGCTTCAGCATAAGCCGAACAGCCTTCCGCCAGATCACGGTGGGCACCGTCTGCAGCCAGTTTCCCCTGATCGAGCAAGAGGAAGCGCGGCGTGGCAAGAAAAGCCCGAGCTAAGCTCAGTCGCTGACGCAGACCTCCCGAAAGCTTCACTCCATTTTGGCCGACCTGCGTTTCATAGCCTTTCTGCAAGGACAGCTGCTAGGAATTTGCTTTTGAGGCTGAACGGTTGAGGGAATTATTGGAGGGGTCGGAGAGGGGAGATAGGGAGTTGATTGATTGTCCGGTTGTAGGTAACGCCAGACCAGACAGCTTGGATTGTATCAGTGGGATCGTTGTCGCCCCCGGTCTCCACGACGCAATGATGATTGCCGCGTTCGGTGCGGATAAACCCGCCCCAAAGAGCGCCAGTGTGATGGGTTTCTTATTCATAGTTTTCGAATCGAAAATTGATCCGAAATGGAGTATTTAGTCTCTCCAGACATCCATTTTCAGCAATGCCATTAATCGCGATCAAGTTTGTTGACTGCGATCGCCCATAATATTTTGGCAATGTATTACTTGGGTATCCCCCCAACCCTATGAAATTCATCTCCCTCTGCCGCCTCGGTCTTTTCGGCCTCTGCGTGACTCTTACAGAAGCTCGCATTACTGGCATCACCGAAACCAACCTTGGTGGCGACACCGCAGCCGTCATCGCCACGGGATTCGCCGAAGACGACGATACTTTCTCCGACCGCACGCACGAACACAACGGGGCGGCCTTCAACGGGACCATGCTGAGCACGACAGGCACGACCACCGTCCCACTGCCAGCCTACTTGCTCGGAGCCGATTACATACGCTTCGCCAACGACGCCAGGGAGAATGCGGGTTATTCGGCGTCGATCACGACCGACGTCCTATCAACGTTCTACCTGCTGATCGACAACCGCCTCAACGGACCGGCAGGCAGCGGCGGGAGTTCCAATACCACCGACCCGTTACTGGGCGGAACTTTGCAGTGGGTGATCGACGGTGGTTGGCAACGCGTCGATACCGGCATCTCCCCGGGAGGTCAAGCCGACTACACTGGGGTTGATGAGAGCGGAAATGGCGTCGGCGCCGGACAGGGGCTGAACCAGTTCTATTCCGTCTACAAGCTCCCGAACCCCGACACGGCAGTGACCGTCTTCGGTCCAGCCATCGGCGGGAAAAACATGATCGCCCTCGTCGCCGCCCTAGCTGGTGGAGGCGGTGGTCCCGACTCCGACAACGACGGGATGCTGGACGCGTGGGAGATGGCCAACTTCGGAAACCTCGACCAGCTCGACAGCGGCGACTTCGACAGCGACGGACTGACGAACCTGCAGGAGTTCAACACCGGGAGTGATCCTGACGATGCCGACTCCGATGACGACGGTCTCAACGACGGAGCCGAGTTCAATATCCACGATAGCGATCCGATCGACAACGACAGCGACGACGACGGCCTGCTAGACGGCGCGGAGGTCAACAGCCACTCGACGGATCCGAACGACAGCGACTCGGACAACGACACGCTCAGCGATTTCGCCGAGATCAATACCCACGGAACAAACCCGAACCTCGCCGATAGCGACACGGATGGGTTCAGCGATGCAGTGGAGATCGGTGCTGGATTAGACCCCAATGATAGCGACAGCGTGCCCGATTTCACGGCTCTGGATGACGTCCTCATCAACGAGTTCATGGCCTCTAACAACGCGGCGCTGCTCGATTCCGACGGTGATGCTTCCGACTGGATCGAACTGTGGAACCCGGAGCGCAGCGCGATCGACATCACGGGCTGGCACCTCTCCGACGACCCGCTGAACCTCGCCAAGTGGACATTGCCGGCACATACGATGGCACCCAATGCTTTCCTCGTGGTGTTCGCGTCTGGTAAAGACCGCGCCGTGGCTGGCGCTGAATTCCACACCGATTTCCAACTCGACAAGGCTGGTGGTTCGTTCCTAATCCTTAGCCGCCCCGATGGCCTCGGCGGCATCGAGATCGTCACGCTGTTCGATCCCTACGGCCGTCAGTACGAAGACATTTCGTTCGGTTTCTACGGCGACATGCCGCCGCTCTCCAGCGGCTTCTTCCAGAATCCGACACCCGGCGCGCCGAACGATCAGACGGCCGTCGCGGGGTTCGTCGATGATACCAGTTTCTCAATCGACCGCGGATTCTACGACGCCCCGTTCTCGGTCGATGTATCGAGCGCCATGCCCGGCGCATCGATCATCTACACCACCGACGGCACGCTCCCGACGGAGACGCCGCTTAACGGGACCCGCGTCAACGCGCCAGACCCGGAGACCGTCCCGACTGCGACCGTCAACGTCACTACCACGACGAACCTGCGCGCCCTCGGGGTGAAATCGGGCTTCGAGCCGACCAATGTCGATACGCACAGCTACCTGTTCCGCTCGGCCATCCTGCAGCAGAGCAACGCTTCCGTGCCCGCACACGTCAACTGGGGCCACGCCGGACCCGACTACCAGATGGACCCCGACATCGTTAACCATGCCAATCCCGAAGTGCGGCCGACGAGCGATGACTTCCTGCGCGTGCCGACCGTCTCGCTGACGATGGATTGGAACCAGATATTTGGCAGCGGCGGTATCTACATTTCCGGCGAGGGCGTTGATCGGCCAACTTCGATCGAGTATTTCAATCCGGACGCGAGCCTCACCGAGCCGAACCTCACCAAGGGATTCCAGGTCGATGGAACGGTGCGCATCGTTGGCGGCTCGAGCACCGGCCGCTGGAAGTCCGACAAGCTCTCGATGCGTCTGAAATTCTCCCCCGACCTGCGCTTCCCGGTCTTTGGGGAAGACCGCAGCGACCGCTTCGATACCTTGATCCTCGACCACCGTCTCAACAACGTGTGGCACTACAACCCGGGATCGGGTGCCGGACCTGGTCAGGCGGCTCGCACTCAGTACACACGGGACCAGTTTCCAGCGGACCTGCAGAACCTGATGGGTGGCCTGTCCCCCGAAGGCAAGCACTGCCTGCTCTACATCAACGGCGTCCTCTGGGGCGTGACGGAATTACACGAGCGCCCGGACGACAATTTTGCCGCCGAGTACCTCGGTGGCGACAATAGCGAATACGATGCGATGAAACACCGCACCAGCACCGTGATTGCCGGCACCTCCGCCGCCTACAACGCCATGCTAAATCTCAGCCGCGCCAACATGAGCGACCAGGCGAACTACGCGGCGGTCGAAGCGGTCCTGCACATCGATAACTTCATCGCTTACATGATCGCTAACTACTACGTCGGCAACACCGACTGGGCGCATCAGAACTGGTATGCGACCTACGGGCGGGATCGGCCAGACGGAAAATGGTTCTATCACAGCTGGGACCCGGAACACTGCATGGAGAACACCAATGACAACGTCACCGGAAAAGACAACGGCGGCGGCCCGACCGAAGTTTTCCAAAACCTCATCGCCAACCCCGAGTTTGAACTGCGCTTCGCCGATGCGGTGCACCGGCATTTCCACAACGATGGCGTGCTCACCCCTAGCAACGTCGCCACCGCCTACATGCGCCGCGCCGACGCGGTCGATTTCGTCACGCGTATCGAATCCGCGCGCTGGGGTGACAACGGCGATACCCGGACGAACAATCCCTACACGCGACTCGACTGGCTAAACAACCGCGACAACCTGCTCGGTACAGCTGGGGGAAAATCGTTCAGTAACTACTTTCCCACCCGCACCGGTATCGTGGAGGGACAGTTTCGTAGCCGCGGCTGGTCCCCCAACACCGACGCCCCGAACTTCAGTCCTTACGGCGGCCGCTTGCCGAACAATAGCCCACTCAACATGACGAGTCCGGACGGCGGGACGATCTACTACACCACCGACGGCAGCGATCCGCGCAATCCAGCCTCTGACGGTGAGGTGGTCGAACACGTGCTCGTCGCTCCCGGTGCAAGCAAGACCGGCATGCAGCCGAGCGACAACTCGATCCAGAACACTTGGTTCACCGAGACCTTCAACGACGCGGGCTGGGCGACCGGCACGCTCGGCGCCGGTTACGACAGCGGCAAATACAACCCGCTGATCGACACGGCATTCAGCATGGCGGGCACGGTCACTAGCTCGAACTACGAGACCTTCTACCTGCGCTGGGATTTCCAGGTGGCAGACCCGGCGATCTTCGACACGATGACCCTCGGCGTGCGCTTTGACGACGGCTACGTCGCCTACTTGAACGGCACCGAGATTGCCCGGGTGAATAACAACCAGAACGTTGGCGTGCCGCTGGTTTTTGACGGTCGCGCGACCACCAACCAGTCGGATGAAGTTTCCGCACAGACCTTCGCGCCCAACATCATCAGCCAACACCTCGGCTTGCTCAAAACCGGCGCCAACGTGCTCGCCATCCACGGCCTTAATGGCAGCACCGGCTCCAGCGACATGCTCATCGATGCGATCCTCGACGCCACCGAAGGCATCGGCGGCGGGGCAGGGGGGCTATCGCCGACAGCTACCGCTTACACCGGAACGATCACCCTCACCGAATCCGCCAACATCCGCGCCCGCGTCCTCAACGGCGCCGAATGGTCACCGCTCACCGAGGCGCCGTTCATCGTCGGCACTGTGCCGGCAGACGCCACCAACCTGGTCGTCTCCGAGATCAACTACCGCCCCGCATCACCGGCAGCCGCCGAACTCGCCGCCGGCCACAACGACCGCTCGGATTTCGAGTTCCTCGAGCTCAAGAACATCAGCTCCAGCGAGAAAATCGACCTCACGGGCGTGTTCTTCGTCACCGGGCTCGATTTCGTTTTCGATGACGACTCCTCGATCATCGAACTCGCGCCCGGCGGGTCGCTGCTGATCGTCGAGGACGAGGCCGCATTCGAATTCCGCTACGGCGCTGGGCTGCCAGTAGCCGGGGTCTTGCAGGATGGCACGCAGCTCGCCAACGGTGGCGAGAACATCACTATTAGCAATTCAACCCTCGCAGTACCACAACAGGTGATCCGCGACTTCGACTACGACGACACCGCCCCGTGGCCGACCACCCCTGACGGCGAAGGATTCTCACTAACACTAGTCGATCCCGAATCGAATCCGGACCACAGCTTGCCGACCAGCTGGCGCGCCAGCGTCGCGCTGAACGGCAGTCCCGGCGGCAGCGACGTCACCGATTTCGACACCTGGGCCGCGGGCTTCGGCGACGTGTCCGTGCTCGCTGACGACGACGATGACGGCCTCGTCAGCCTGTTCGAATACGTGCTCGGCAACTCCCCACTGTCTCCGCTCGGGAACCAGCCCACCACTTCGATTCAAGACGGCTTCCTCACCCTCAGTTTTCACTCCAACAAGGGGGCAGACGATGTCATTAAGACGGTCGAAGCGAGCACCGATCTGAACGTCTGGGTCGACGCCGAAATCATCGGCTTCGCCGACAATGGCGACGGCACCGAAACCATCACCGCCAAGGCCCCACTTGCCGTCCCAGCAGCTGGTCGCTACTTCCTGCGCCTGCGAGCTACCCTCAAACCTTAAATAGATTACTCGGCGGGAACGTCCCCTTCGATCGCGCTCGAGTCCATACCGCTGATAGAAGACCGCTGTCTCCGGCCTTTCCTCAATACCCGCGCTGCTAGGAATTTGCTTTTGAGGCTGAACGGTTGAGGGAATTATTGGAGGGGGCGAAGAGGGGAGAAAGGGGGGTGGTTACGTCCGTTAACCAAACCCGAGTAACAAGACACTGGAGGGCTTAGGGACAGATTGGGATCCTCTCATCATCTAACCACTCCAAATTTCAACAGAGCCGTAATACCGCGATAGCACCTCCATGTAACCGATTCATGATGACCAACAAGATTTTCTCTCTTCAAGCTTGTCAGTTTTTTTTAAATTTCTTAGGTCTCTATAAATGTTAACTAAAAGCGAAAAAAGTTCTAGGCGTAACACATTCTTTGCCCTTTTTAGCCTACTGGGATCTAGCGCGCACGCTCAAACAATTGGATTTACCGACGGTTTTGAGATCGCAAACTGGGAAAGAACCGAAATCCTCGCAGCCGATCAGTTGGTTTCCGACGGCACGACCGATATGATCGAGACTAATATCGATGGCTTCGCGCAGAGTGCGGAGTTTAGCTACGGTGTTAGTCTACCCGGGGGAGGAGTGAGTAACCGTACTGCGGACTTCACCATCACTCTAGCAAACAATGCGGAAATCACTTTTGATTGGGAATTCAGTGGAATGCACGCTTGGTGGCAGGCTTTTGCCGAATTTCGTATTATCGTAAATGGCGAGGTCGTAGAGACCCCCGTTGACCTATCAACTACTTCAGGAGGCTATTTTTTCTCCGGTTTTGACCAAAAAATTTCTGTTCAAGCAGGTGACATATTTGGTTTTCGTATTGGTGGGCAGAACTTCGATTCCACCTCGACCCTTAATGGAGTCCTCATCGTGAGCAACTTCCGAGTGGTCCAGGAGGGTGAAAGCGATTCCGACCAAGACGGCCTCCCGGATATCTGGGAAATAAAATACGGGTTGAGCAACAATGATGACGGGTCAGTCGACATCAATAATGGTCCCAACGGTGACCCTGACAATGACGGCCTCAATAATCTTGGAGAGCTCGGATCAAAGACAGATCCAACTTCAGGAGACACCGACTCTGATGGACTCAGCGACAGTGTCGAGGATGGTGGTGGAACATTTGTGAGTGCGAGCAAGACCGGGACAAGTCCCATCAACCCTGACTCTGATAACGACGGCCTTCTTGATGGTGTCGAAAACCCTCTCCTTGATTTTGTTGATGCTGATCAAACGGGAACCAACCCGCATGTCGCCGACACGGACGGCGACGGAGTGAACGACGGAATTGAAGTTTCCATTGGTCGCAATCCGACAGAGGCCGAAGCAACAGGAACACGTGACGGTATTGTCGCCAACTTTGATGATGCCGGAGAAAAGTATACCGAAGATGCCCTTCGAGGCGCTCCTATTGGAAGACTCGTAGCAGCAGATGCTGAATCTGACGGAGCATACTACCAACTTCTCCAGACCATCGGTAGCTTAGGGAACTTCATTTCCTTTGAGTCTGAAGAGGATTACACAGGTTGGCAGAACTTCTCCTTCACAATGGACTTCCTCGCGACTGAAGTTGCAGCTGATGGATGGGGAATCAACTTTCTTTCAACCGCTGTTCACGGCGATTCCGGCGTCATCCCGAACGTCGGAAACGAAGAAGATGCGAATGTAGATAACTCTTTCGGTGTTGGTTTCAAGACCTTCCAATCAACCGAAGCCTCAATTACTTGGAATGGATTCGACGAGAGTGGGAGGCTTCCATTTTCCTTACCGACTGATACTTGGGCCTCGCTCTCGATTGATGTCGACCGTGACCCTGGAACCAATACCGCTCTTGTAGATGTCACGATGTATACCGACCGCAACCGCCAAGGAGAAGCTGAAGACATCTACACTGACTTCGAGATCAAAGATATGGACCTGCAAGATTTCCGAGTTCAGGTTATGGGACGAACCGGTGGAGCAAGCATGAATCTCGGGATCGATAACCTTGTCCTTCTTGTCGACGGAGGAGCAAGTGCCAAACCTCTCGAAATCATTGCGGTCAGCACCGAAGTTGAAGCAGGTGGACAAACGCAAGCAGTCACCATTACGTGGAATTCCAAGGAAGGCCGCACCTACAGTATTTTAGCAAGCGATGATCTTAGCGAAGGTAACTTAGACTTTTGGGAAGAACTCGAAGATGGTTTCAGTGCCGCACCCGGAGAAGTAACAACTTCGTTCACCGAAGTCGGTGTTCCTCTTGAGACCAAGCAGCGCTTCTATATCGTTCTCATTCCCTAAAAAGAGTCTAAGATTGCGCTTTCAATCTTAATCTCAGAGATAAGAAAACTCCTTCCGAAACCCGCTTTGCTTAATCAGCGAGCGGTTTTTTTGGACCCTCTTCAATCTGCCCCCTATCGCCTGTCCGTTGATCTAGCCATCCTGATGGGGGCTCAGATTCGGGACGCGGGACGCCACGCAAAGTGATAGGCATCTACACAAATCCTTATAAAGGAGAATATCTTACCATCCTCATCGCTCCCGGCTTATCAGAGAAATAGCCATACACATTCAGAATAATTTCATCATCCTTCCCGTGCTGTGCGCGATACTGTTCAATCACGGCAGTGATATCAAACTCGAGTTTTTCTGATACCAGCGCACGGCAAATATCTCCATTGCCATTGTGCTTAAGCCACAGATTTGCCTGCGCCGGGAACGATTCGCCGAAGACGGACGGACTCATGAAAAGCTCGAATTCATGCTCTTTGCATCCTCCGCTATAACTAACATCAACTGTAAGCAAGCACCCCTCCAGCGAGACGTTTTGAAGCGTAAGCGGATCAAGTTGAAAAGTTTCGGGCAACTCGTTGGTGATCATGACTGGAGCCGAAGCCCAAGCGTTGATTCTGACCCTGTAATATTCGGAGCCTACTTTTTCACGTTTAAATCTCACTGAGAGCGCATACCCCTCAGTGAAATCTTGGGAGACTTCCTCCAATTGTCCGACTTCAGCCCAGTCGTTTAGATTGTCAGACACTTCGACAATCACATCTGGAACAGGAAACTCCGCAACATATTCTAGACCATCAAATAGCAGCACCTTGGAGACCGGATCAAAAACTCCAAATCTTAGCTGCCCATCAAAGAGCTGTGCTTCGATCGTGAAATCTCCTGTGTATTGGTAGGCTCCAATCTGGATGAAATCAGACTGAAACCATTCGAAAATACCGTCATTATTCCATGTCAATCGATGTCTTGTTGTCCCTAGATTCGGGAATCCAGGTGGCCCATCAACTTGAAACGTTTTTTTTGAGAGGTAGGCCTCGTTTTTCCAATCCAATGGGGGAGGGAGGCGAACTGATAAATCAACTCCCCCTTGTTCGATCGAGATGTTCACCACCCGCGTATCGACCTGAGCCGCTTCCGCGACGATTTGGTTTGGACTAAAAATACATAGTGACGTAACGAAACAGGCTAAGATTTTTGAAACGGACGTTAATTTGGGGCAGGGACAAAAATGTTGATTCATAGATTAACCTTTTAAGGGAGGAGCTAGGCGGTAACTTCAAATTCAACTTCAAATTCAGTCAACCTCTTTTTTCTGGCTCATTCGGTCGGACTAACGCCGGCCCCCTTCCCTTCTTCACGGTGAAGAGTAAACTCGCCACCGCGCAATTGATTACTGATGGAAAACGTGAGGACTTCGCTGAACTCGGCTAACGATGGGCTACTCAGCGACGAAGGGCCTGAAGCCATGCTTAAGGAGCACCAGAACTAATAGACCGGAACGAGATTAGATTTTACTCTTACGATGCCCTCTGGTTCTTTTCAGCTGTTAGAAGATACGGAAGTGCCGGAACACGAACCAGCTCAGAAGAGTTTAGTCAGCCCCCCATTACAGGGGATGGACATTCACACACACGATAAGCTGCTAGGAATTTTCTTTTGAGGCTGAACGGTTGAGGGAATTATTGGAGGGGTC
>JAPKDJ010000083.1 GCA_026421245.1 Akkermansiaceae bacterium
TTGGAGAAGCGATCCAGCAATTCCACCGTAAAGCTCTGAAAGAGGCGAGCGATAGAGCTGAGGAAAATCTTTCTAAAAAAATCAATACCGAGGTCTCTGATTGAGTCGTATGAGTGAAAAAGAACAAAATGAGTCTAATGAAGAGATTCCGGAGGGAATGGTTCGTAAGACACGGCGTGTCAGAAAGAGGCGAGAGAAACCGTCAGGTGGTTCCTCGGATTCCGAGGAGAATGCCAATTCACTTTTCGCGAAGGCCAAGGATCTCCTGATCGGAATGCAGGATAAAGGCGACGACTACGGCCCCGTAGATCTTGCCGAACAGGTTCGTAGGCTCAAGAAAAACAAGGAAGATGATCGTCCCCTTGACGACGTTTGGGGGACCAATAAACGTTCTTCTTCATGGTTGTGGATAGTTCTCGTTGGACTAATTGGCTCGGTTGTTGCGATTGTGGTAGGAATTGCAAACTGGGCAAAGGATGATCCAAGGCTCAAGAAGTCACCGGTGGTGAATATTGATGTCGGTATTGGAGCCCTGAACGGTTTTGATTCTGGCGATGGTCCGCTTGGGTGGTTCAATGGAAACTCGATAAAAGTATTGGACGGGGCGGTGGAAATTATCAATGTCGTGAACAAAGCTGAGAAGCTAGATTCGATAGAGAAAATGATTCGCGATTCTCCGTTTAGAGCACTGAACCCAATCAAGTTGGAATCATGGGGTCATGATCTCCTGACAAACCCGTTGTCTAATTTTTCGTGGACGCCCATGGTCGTCTATTCCTCTGAAATTTCCGGAGCAAAAGAACGTGGGTATCTGAGAGTTTCGGGAACGAGACAAGGTGGCGATCCATTTCAGGTTTTCTTTGTGAACGAGGACGAAAAGCTCTTGTTGGATTGGGACGCTACGACTGGCTGGTCAGAGATGGGAGTGGCGGAGATTGCAGAAAAAATACCGAGAAAGCCGATTTTTCTTCGATGCCTCGTGGGAAAAAAAACCTCCTTTGATCAGAGCTTTGGGCAAATTGAGTACTCAGGCTATGTTTTAACCGGCGATGCGAGCGATGAGTATATTCTCGCTTATGTCCCCCTGAACACTGAAAGGAGTAAGGCTATCGACCGGGACTTTAAGCTCATGCTTAAATATGGGAGTTTTGTCACAGATGAGCCCCCGCTGAAGAATCAAAAAGCGACGGTTCGGGTGCGTCACCTCCCTGGTGTTGGCGAGAAGGGAATCTTCGAAATCGTGGAATTCCTTCATAGTGGTTGGGTCAGTCCTTAGTCGCATTTTTAATACCGTTTCGCATTGCCTCCAACGGGGCGTCCCGATTGAGCCAGTATTCGAAGGACAGGGCTCCCTGGTGAAGGAGGAGCGAGAGTCCGTTGGCGGTTCTTGCTCCTTGGATCTCAGAATCTCTGAGAAGCCGGGTTTTTGCCGGGTTGTAGATTGTGTCGTAAACCAAGTGATGAGGCTCCACCCAATGACTTGGAAATGGAGATGGATCGATCGACTTTAGGCCAACAGAGGTGGTGTTGACGATGAGTTCACTGGCTGCGATGGCTTCTTCCAAATCTGGGTCATCCAGTGCGATTATTTCGATTCGGTCTCGTGGCCCCTCAAGAGCGTCGCGGTGAGCCATTGTGGTGAGTTCTTTTTTGATGGGAGCGAGTTTCTCAATTGTCCGGTTGGCAAGAATCAGCTGGGAGCAGTTCTCAGCAATACACTGCGTAGCAATGGCGCGTCCGGCACCTCCACCTGCGCCAATAATGATTACTTTCAGGTCTCCTAAATCCACTCCGAAGTCTTCCCTGATCGCCCGGGTAAATCCGGGGCCGTCTGTATTGAACCCGGTCCTGAGGCCATTCGAATCGAAGACGATGGTGTTGACCGCTCCCATTATTTTCGCGGCAGGATTGACCGTGTGGCATGATTCAAGGGCCTCTAGTTTATGGGGGACGGTGACATTGATGCCCCTTATTCCTGCGGCATACATTTTATCGAATGCCGTGGAAACCTGTCCGGGTTCTACTTCCACTCGGATGTATCGAGCCTTTGCGGAAAGTGCGTCGAGTGCGGGTTGATGAAGTTGGGGAGAGAGGGAGTGGGCAACGGGGTTGCCGATGACTGCGTATCGGGCTGGGTTCTCACCATCACCATTGATGGAAACGAGTTGGTCGAGGGTGAAATATTTCATGAGAGAAGAGTGCTGAATCGATTGAGGCGGCGGATACATTCGTCCTTCTTGAGAATCTCGAGAATGGCACCAAGATCAGGTCCGCCTGACTTCCCGGAAAGGGCGATTCTGAGCGGGAACATCAACTGTCCCGGCTTGGCGCCATTGGCCTTTGCCGTTTCCCCGATGGCTTCTTTAGCAAGAGTCCAATCTGTAAGCTCGGAAAAGCGCTCGGTGAGGTTCTTGAGAAGAGATGCGGCGGATTCGTTCTTCTTAACCTTATCAAGTGCGGTGGCGTCGATTGTAAAATCAGGATCGAGATAAAAGGCTACGGCATCAGGAATTTCGGTCAGGAGCGAGATCTTCTCCTGTATCGAGAGAAGCATTTCTTTCGTGGCTTCCGAGTTGTCGGCTGCAAGGAGTTCGTCGGGTGTTAGCTTCATGAGATGCTGCTGATTGACCCAGCGGCATTTTTCAGGATCAAAGCGGGCTGGCGCCCGGTTGACGGACTCGAGCGAGAATTTATTCACAAGGTCGATTGCCGAAAAAATCTCTCCCTCATCTTTGGGTGACCACCCGAGAAGAGCGAGGAAATTGACAACTGCGGAGGGTAGAAATCCTTGTTTCGGATAATCTCCCAGGGCAGCTCCTTCGTCCCGCTTGGACATTTTGGATCCATCACCATTTAGAATTAAGGGAATGTGGGCGTAGGCAGGAGGGGATGCGCCAAATGCTTCGATCAACTGAAGGTGCTTTGGCGTGTTCATGAGGTGATCTTCTCCCCGAATCACGTGGGTGATTCCCATGGTGAGATCATCGACCACATTCACGAAGTGGAAGACGAATGAGCCATCTGAACGCCTTACCACCATGTCGGGAGTATTGGATTTATCAGTATAGTCGATCACGACATCTCCACAAACGAGGTCGTGCATTTCAACCGGCTTGCGTTCGAAGCGGAATCTCCAGGCTCCATCGTCTTCGTAGACTCGATCCAAGGTGACGAGTTTCTCGAACCACTCTTCGTAGATCGAGCTCCGTTGGGATTGATAATAGGGTCCCACTGTTCCTTCGTTTCCCGGCCCTTCCCAGTCCAGGCCCATCCACTTGAGTCCTTCAAAGATGGCGGTGCGGGCCTCTTCGGTATTTCGGGCGGCATCAGTGTCTTCAACGCGAAGGACAAATGTCCCTCTGTGGTGCTTGGCAAAGAGCCAATTGAAGAGTGCGGTACGGGCCCCTCCGACATGAAGGTATCCGGTGGGTGATGGCGCGAAGCGTGTGCGGACTGATTGAGACATCGGCGAAAGCTATAGCCCGAGCCGACAAACCCGGCAATCGGGATCACAGAATAAATAAGATTTCCTAGGAGCGTGTTTTTGGGGGAGCTGGTTCCTGGGCCTTCGTAACTTCCATTTTCTCAAAGTCGCCTTCTTCACAGCAACGCGCCCCCTTCGCCATAGCACTTCAACCGACCCAAAGGGTTTCGGGAGCCACTACCGCAATCTCGGATTGCTCCTAGGCTCAATTTGTAAACAAGTGCTAGGAAATTTTCCAATTTGCTCGCTATGACCTTCGGGTTGTTGTTTTTGAAGGCATCTTTGAAAACCTCGTAACTTTCCATCGGTCTCAGACTAGGAAAGGCTCCCCGTTGTGAAAGCCTACTAGCGTCCCGGAATATATAGTTGGGAGCCGGTCTTGATCATTTGATCTGGGCTGAGTTCGACGTTATTGAGCTGGTTGAGCCTGGCGACAGTCGTTTGATGCCGCCCGGCGATCTCAGAGAGACGGCTGTTTTTGGAAACAATGACCAGTTCCGGTTTGCTCACTGACAGGGATGGGAGATTTTTGGCCACGCGACGAATTTCAGGTTCCCTTGCAGTGAGATAGGGATTTTTTTTCTCCTCAACCGGAGTCTTTGGTGGGGCGGGCTCTGCCGGTGTTTTGGCCGCTTTTTCGGTCTTCACTGGTTGGGTTTGGAACTTCCCGGGGATGTTGAGAGCCTTACCGATTCTGAGTCGAAGAGGGTCGAGGCCGGGATTCGCTGTAATTAACTGATGAAGACGAATTCCGTGTGCTTCGGAGATGTGACCAAGAATGTCCCCTTTTTTAACTGTGTATTTCCCATTGGCACCTGCTGCGACTTTGGAAGGAAAGTTTGGGCTTTGAGGGGGCTGATCAGGGATGTTGAGATGCTTCCCAATGGGGATCCTTCGGGGCTTGATGCCCGGATTGGCTCGCTCCAGTGAAGTGACTGAGATTTTATATCGTCTGGCGATCGACCAATACGAGTCGCCCGAGCGGGCCTGATAACAACCTTGATTGGAAGGCTCGCCGGCGGGGCGATTCTGAGATGCAAGAGTTCTCTTATTCAGCTGATTCAAGAGCATCTGGATCTCGGAAACTTTAGCTTCAAGCCGGTCGATGCGTTCGTTGACCGTGGCACCAAAGACGGGAGAGGCGTTCGCAAACACGAAGAAGACAAAAGGGCGCACAGTCATGATGTGTTTTACGATAATTCTAAATCGAATCTAGTTCAATAAACTTTATTTTAAAATTTACTGAACTAATTCGCAGGAGGGTGCTCGGAATTTTCTTCACGTAAAGTCTGACTGCGTTCCGCGATTTCCTCAACGTCTGCAATCGAGATCACTTGGGAGAGGAGTTGCCGAAGGGGTTTTGCCCCCGGAAAGCCTTTGCAATAGGTCATGAGCCTTGATCTCATCGCCATGAGTGTGTGTTTTTCTTCACCATACCGATCTGATTCCACTGCAAGTCGACAATGGCGAAGGACAAAACTCCACCTTTCAGTGATACTGGGGCGGGGAGGAAGGTTTCCGGTTTCGAGATACGCTTTAACTTCAGAAAAAATCCAGGGATTCTGCATGGCGGCCCGGCCAATCATGATGCCAGAGACAGAGGTTGATTCCTTGCGGTGTTTCAAGATTTCCGCCGAGTCAATGTCACCGTTTCCAATCACCGGGACTTTGACTGATTGAGAGCACTCATCGATCACTTCCCAGTCGGCTTCCCCCCGGTATCCCTGGGAGCGGGTTCGTCCATGAATCGCAACAGCCTGAATGCCGCAGTCTTCGAGAAGGTGACAAACATGTGGAGCGTTGATCGATTGTTGGTCCCAACCAATACGAATTTTTCCAGTCACGGGAACTTGGTCGCCAACTGCTTTAACAATCTTCGAGGCGGTGTCAGTGAGAAGCGGACAATCTTTCAGAAGCGATGATCCACCATTTTTCGAAACCACTTTGTTGACCGGGCAACCAAAGTTGAGGTCAATGAAGTCAGGCTGTTTCCAATCGATGATTTTTTTTGCGGCCTCGCCCATGCGCGCTCCGTCGGCGCCAAAAAGCTGAACTCCGACGGGCCGCTGTTCGTCAGTGAAGGTTGTGTACTTTCTTGTTCGATGATCAGCCTGCATGATCCCTTCCGCTGAGACGAATTCAGTCACCATGACATCCGCACCCAACTCTTTACAGAGGGTCCGAAAGCTCACGTCGGTGACTCCCGCCATGGGAGCGAGGTAGACAGGAAACTGGTCTTGGAACCACGGAAGCATTATTCCTCCTCGTCGGTCGTTGCTTCAGGAACGTCTGCGATTTGCTCCTTCAGTGAATCTTTAGTCACGGTGGGTGGGGCGTCAGCGGATTCAGGCAGTGTCGCTTGTTCTCCTTGTGATTCCAGCTCGGGTTCAGGCTCAGGATCGAGAAGTTGCTTTACCTCTTCTTGTATCCTGTCGACGTCTGAGAGGGGGATCTGCGGGTCCTTGATGATGAAAACGTCTCCAGTTTTCCGGTGTTCGTAGACACGTAGGATTCCAGACGAAATTTCCTGGGTGTCGGTTTCTCTAAGAAGCTTTTGACGCTCAAGCATCACGGCAAGGATATATCGGGCGTTCTCGGTATGCTCTTCATCGTCCTCAATCATCTTGCGTAGCAAACTTTCTGGATTCTGGTCGACGACATCTTCAGCCTTTTCTTCTGCTATCGGTGGTTCGAAAGTCGTTATCCAGGTAGAAAAAGGGGAGCCCTCATCTTCACGATGATTCCAGGCTTCCAAGGTGAAATCTTTGCGCAAATAACCTGACGAATCGGGGTCAGGAAAAATGGCAGCGCGTATTTTTTGACCGGCTTCGAATTTTGTTTCGGTGGCGGCACATTCACGGGCACGCGATTTGATGCTCCAGGGTTCTTTCATGGATTTGGATTAGACAGGTAAAAGTTTCCGAAGGGTTTGGTAGATTGGACGACCGACCAGACGTAGCTGAATCAGCAGTAAAGCAACGGAGGTTGCAAGGATGTTGGTTCCCCAAGCTGCCCAAACAGGTGGAATATAGCCCGACTCTCCCAAGGCGAGAAAGACGGTCGAAGAGAACATAATTCCTGCGCACATGAAGATCGCGAGAGCAATTCCTCCTGCTGCTCCTCTACGGCTGAAAACGATTCCCAAGGGGGCTGCCAGAAGAACAATGGCCAGACAAATTCCGGGCTGGGCCCAGCGATAGTGCCACTGTGTCAAAAAGCGCCTCTTGTTTCCCCACTCGGAGGTACGGTTTTGCACCAGCCAGCTATAGAGTCCCGGGATACCCAATTGCTCGGCTCGAAGGCCCGGCTTGATCAGCTTCCACGGAGTTTCCGGCCACTGGGTCATGACAAGGGGATCTTGGATGTTTTTCTCAAGTTTTGGAGAAATTGGGCCCTTTGATCCGTCGGGAGTTATCAGGCGATGGGTCATGTCCCATCTACTCACGCCCGTGAATGTCCAGTTGTTGGTCTCACGATCCCATTCCGCTAATTTTGCTTCCAATCGTCCCTCGGGTTTTCCTTCAGGGGTAAACGAACGAATGATGATGTTCTTTAGCGGTTCTCCACGATGGTATTCGTAAGGAAAACTTCCCACCAGCCAAAGTCGCCGTTCTTCTCCGGCCGAATAGACGACATTGCGGGCTTTGCTCAGTGATCCCATCTCGGCTTGTTCGAGAAGAGCCTCCTGGTATCCCGACGCTGAAGGCGCCCAGCGATAGTTAAATCCGAGACAGACTAAACTGACGATAAGCCCCATGACAATGAGAGGGAAAATCAATCGGACAACTCCTCGGCCAGTCTGAATGATTGAGACAATTTCCTGACCACGTGAAAGTTTGCCCAATGAGTAGAGCATCGCCAAAAGAAGTCCGAAAGGAGCAAATTCAACGAAGACCTTGGGAAAAGTCGCCGCATAATATTTCACCATAAAGTCAATGGTGTTTCCACTTTCGCGAAAGTTTCCAATGTTGTTTGTGAGATCAGAAATCAGCCAAATGGAATAAAGAGAAGAAAAGCAGAGGAGGAAGGCCCCCATGAACTGCCTGATCAGATAACGGTCAATCGCTCCGACTATTCCGTAGTAAAGCGCAGCGAGCGCTGGAATGAGACAGAGAGCAGCGAGGACCGTTGGTCTTAAGAGGTGTGCGGTTGCGTCCGAGTCGGGAAATCCTGTCAAATGATCTCTGACTTCGACAACTTCACGAGGAGCGAGAAAAGTCGCCAACCCCAGACCGAGTAAGGTCAGTAGGATGGCTGGAAGAAAACGGCGGATGACCGGGTACGACTGCAAGTCGGCACACTAGCGCGATCATCACCAGAAGCAATCACGGCAATCTGAAATATCGATCTTTTGGAAGTTGCTCAAATCGAAAGTCGTAGTTGCGGGTCGCCAGTCGTGAACTGTCCCGTGTTGAAAGTCCCCGTGAAAAAGCCCGGGCCCAACGGTTGGTTGCGGAAGTTTTTGCCGAGACCGGGGATTTCGACTCGGCCATGTCGACTGCTGCTGGGATTACTAATAGCAGTCTCCGTGATGTGATCTACCAACGGGTTTCCTTAAGCTTTGCCAAAGTCTGGAACCGGCACTTGCTGAGCAAAGAGGCCAGTAGATTGGAGATGCCCCCCCGTGAGGGAGCCCTTGATTCGATTGTAACGACTCTTGTTGGCAAGGTTATGACCGATGCCATGCGGTTCGCCGCCCGGTTGGATGGAGATTGTCAACAAGTGCGCTTCCTCCTTGGAGTCGCAGGCCGGAAGTCCTAGCTTACTGCGGTGAAGATCAAACCGCATTGGCAAATCCTCCTTTCCCTGGTTCTGGCCACCTTGATGGGCCTCCTTTTTCGCGGCATGGGGAAAGAACCAGGAATTGCCACGGATTTTGTCAATGGAGTCATCATGACCTGTGAAGTGGTCGGGAAGCTTTTCCTGAATCTTCTTAAAATGATCATCGTTCCCTTGGTGGTCTCTTCAGTGATTGCAGGTATTACCAGCCTTCATGGGGTCAAGGGCTTTGGGCGACTCCTCGGAAAGACGACCGGTTTTTATGCCGTCACCAGTTTGCTTGCGATCTGTCTGGGGCTCGTTCTGGTGAACGTCATCCAACCCGGACTTTCGGACGGAGTTCCCAACGAAACTGTTCGGGCGGCCTTTGATAATCATGAGGCGACTGACGAAGAAAAGGCCAAGGTCGAAAATGCCAAGTCCGAGGGCGATAGCCAGAAGAGTTTCTTTGCCCAACTCTCAGGGTTTTTCCTTCGCATGGTTCCCACAAATGTTGCCTCGGCTGCCGCTGTGAATGGCCAGATGCTTGGACTCATTTTCTTTAGTATACTCTTTGCGGTTGCGATGACTCGATTGCCCCTCAGGCAGGTTTCGCCGCTTAGGGACTTTTTTGTGTCGCTCAACGATGTGATGATCGTGCTAACGCAGGCCATCATGGCCCTCGCTCCAATTGGAATCTATGCCCTCATCGTTCCGGTGGTCTATAAGACCGGTGGAGAACTCTATTTGGCACTCGGAAAATATTTTTTCACCGTGTTGCTGGCTCTTGGACTTCATCTCTTTGTCGTAATGCCACTTGTCATCAAAATTCTTGCTGGAGTGAATCCTCTCGATCACTTCCGGGCAATGCGGACCGCGCTTTTGACGGCGTTTTCGACCGCGTCCTCCTCGGCGACTCTGCCCGTCACAATGCGATGCATTCAAGATAATGCGGGTGTCTCGAAATCCACGGCAAGTTTCACGTTGCCACTGGGGGCAACGGTTAACATGGACGGTACCGCGCTTTACGAATGTGTCGCGGTCATCTTTGTGGCACAGGTGATGGGAGTGGATATGCCGCTCGTGGCCCAGTTCATGGTGGTGATCAGCGCTCTTCTCACGAGCGTCGGAGTGGCCGGAATTCCTTCAGCTTCGCTTGTGGCGATCATGATTATTCTGACGAGCTCGAACATCCCGGGTGCCGAAACGGCGGTCATTGCTCTTCTTGCGGTGGATCGACTTCTGGATATGTCCCGCACGGCAGTCAATGTTTTCGGTGACAGCTGCTGCGCTCTCGTAATCGCTAAGAGCGAAGGTGAAAAAGTGCTGCAAGGGTGATTTTTTAACGCTGCCTTCTTTATCGAAGGGGGTTAGTTTTTGCGCAGATGACCAGCGAGGAAATCAAAGATCAGGTTTATGACATGGGCAAAAAGGCCCGGGCGGCTGCGCTTGCACTTGCGATTCTTTCTGAAAAGAAGAAGAACGAAATCCTGCTCGCCATGGCGGGCGGGATTCGTAATGCCGCTCCGCAGATTCTCGAAGCCAATGGCAGGGATATCGCTGCCGGAGAGGAAAGGGGATTGACGTCCGCGATGCTGGATCGATTGCGTCTCGACCCTGACCGGCTCGAAGCGGTGGCGGCAGGGGTGGAAAAGGTTGCGACCTTGCCTGATCCGGTCGGTGAGATTTTGAGCGAATGGGATCGACCGAACGGCATTCAAATTCAGCAGCTCCGCGTTCCCATCGGGGTGATTGGAATCATTTATGAAAGTCGCCCGAATGTCACCAGTGATGCGGCGGTGCTTTGTCTGAAGTCCGGAAATGCCACCATTCTTCGTGGGGGCTCGGAGGCGATCCATTCCAACCGTGCACTTGCCGATGCGCTGCAAGCAGGCGGAGAAAGAGCGGGGCTTCCCGAAGGGGCTATTCAGCTCATTCCATTCACCGATCGCGAAAGCGTCGCAGTGATGGCCGGGATGGATAAGTATCTCGACCTTATCATTCCACGGGGCGGAAAAGGACTCATTGAAACGGTGGTTTCGTTGGCCCGGATGCCCGTCATCAAACACTATGATGGCATCTGCCATGCTTACATTCATTCGGAAGCAGATCTGGAAATGGCGGTGAAGATTGTTGTCGATTCCAAGACGCAGAAACCGAGTGTTTGCAATGCCCTAGAAACTTTGCTGGTGGACGAAGCGCTTGCCGAACAATTCCTTCCCATGGTTGCCGCAGTTCTCAGCGCGAAGGATGTCGAACTTAGGGGCGATGAGGCAACTCGTAAGATGATCGAGGCCAAGGCAGCCACCGAAGAGGATTGGAGTACGGAATATCTCGACGACATCTTGGCGATCAAAGTGGTTCCTTCAATGCAGGCGGCCATTGATCATATCAACGAATATAGCTCGCAACACACTGAGGTGATTGTCACGAAAAACAGGGAGATGGCGGATGCCTTCCTGAGCCAGATCGATTCAGCCTGTGTCTTCCACAATGTCTCAACCCGTTTCAGTGACGGCGAGGAATTTGGCTTCGGGGCCGAGATCGGAATCTCCACTGATAAGCTTCATGCCCGTGGGCCGATGGGACTGCGTGAGCTGACCTCCTACCAATATCGCGTTCGAGGGGAAGGGCAGGTGAAAGCTTAGTAGAGATTGTGGTGGGAACTCCTTTCTCGTCACTTCACTTAGAGTCTCCATAGCCATGACCTGATGGTAAGGCTTTTCCTCCCAACCCAGAGGTCGCAGGAAATAACCGGAAATTCCTCCGATGATAAAACGAGGATTGGAACAAAATTCTTTATGGCGCGAGGATACAAAAAAAGCCCGCATTAGGTGATGCGGGCTTTTGGAACATAGCGGGACTTGTTTATACCATCGACTTTATGAGCTCCTCAAGCTTCACGATGTCCGCAGAGAAGGCGCGGATGCCTTGCGCCGTTTTCTCGGTCGCCATGGCATCTTCGTTGTATTCAAAGCGGAAGGCTTTCTCATCAAGAGCGATCTTCTTGAGATCGCTGTCGGGTGCATCGGCGTTGAGCTTCTGCTCAAGCGGACCGTCGGCATTTTGAAGTTCCTCAAGGAGCCCCGGGGAAATAGTGAGAAGGTCGCAACCGGCAAGAGAAGTGATCTGGCCGACGTTCCGGAAGGAAGCCCCCATGACCTCGGTCTTGTATCCGTGCTTTTTGTAGTAGTTGTATATTTTGGCTACGGATTGCACGCCGGGATCGTTGTCGCCGGAGTATTCCTCGCCGGTTTCTTTCTTATACCAGTCGTAGATTCGACCCACGAAAGGCGAGATGAGTTGGACCCCAGCCTCGGCGCAAGCGACGGCTTGAGCGAAGGCGAAGAGAAGAGTGAGGTTGCAGTGAATGCCTTCCTTTTCAAGTTCCTCGGCGGCCTTGATGCCTTCCCAGGTTGAGGCGATCTTGATGAGGATGCGGTCCTTGGAAATACCCTCGGCGTCATAGGCTGCGATGAGTTCCTTCGCCTTGGCGATGGTGGCCTTCTTGTCAAAGGAGAGACGGGCATCGACCTCGGTGGAGACGCGACCGGGAACGATCTTGAGGATTTCGAGACCGAAAAGAATTAGGACCCGATCCATGATGGCTTCGACGAGCGCGGCTCCCGAGAGCCCGGAATCCTTATTCTCGGCCACCGCCTTCTCAACGATAGATTTGTATTCTGGCTTACTGGCGGCCTGCAGAATGAGAGATGGATTGGTGGTCGCGTCCTGCGGTTGGTATTCCTGCATCGAGGCGAAGTCACCCGTGTCGGCGACGACGGTTGTAAAGTCTTTCAGGCTATCAAGTTGGGATGGCATAACCCCTTTGGAATGCCCTTGGTAGGCGGCTGAGGCAAGACTTTCTTGAGAATTAGGGAATTGGTGTGAACGTGCCGGATGAAGTTTTTGTTTCCTCTAGCCCCGGAAATCATGGGAGCGTATTTGTCAAAGGCGTCGGTTTGAAGTCCTTCCGCACCGCTCGAAATTACACACTCTGACTTTTGGCAAAGGGAAGGCGAGTCGTTTTGATACGGTTTTTGTGACTGCGGCAAGCGCAGATGTTTTGCTGATTGGCGGAAGTGATCCCGGGAAGGTGCGTGTATCGGGAGAAGGATGCCCGAGACCTTTGGGATCAGTTGTAGCTTTCAAAAGCTCGTGAATGAATTAGTGTCATTCATGAGATCAGATCCTTTATGGAAACGCCTTCGATCTGTGGATTGGGGAGTTCGAGGGATTTCTCCGAAGCACGGCAAGGAGTTGAGCAAGCTCCTTCAAGATCTCGCTGCAAAGAAAGAAGCCCGTGCCATGAAAGCCAGCCAAAAGCTCTGGAGCTTGATCAAAGCGAACCCTGCCTTTGCTGGTCCGGTTCGACCTTATTTGGAAGAGATTTGGCATATTTCAGAACTGGCGGTGAAAGATGAAATCACCGAGCTTATGAACTTGGAATGAAGGGAAAGGAGGTCTTGCCATACCGGAGGAGGATTCGAGAACGGCCAGAACCTCGCCTTTGACAAGGTGAACAACCAGCTTCTGCCCTGGCATTTAATCCGTTGGCAAGTAGGCGTCGGAAGAGGTGAATGGTGCGAGAAGGTCCGGATGCACAGAAGTTAACTTGAGGCTTCGTGATTCGGTTGTAGCTTCCGACATGGATGAATCTTCTCAACTCGATTCCGACTCCAGGAAGCCCCCGCGTTGGAAACTTCTTTTGTGGATCGAAGCGATCTTGGTTCTCATTTGGGTGGTCCTGAAAAAAGTGCCGAACTTCGAAGAAATGGGCGCCGGCGGTGCGATTGATTTACTCTTTGTAATCCTCGTGCTTCTGATGGCGTTAATCTGGTTGCTCTTTTTGAGTCGGCTTCGTTGGCGGGTTCGATTGGTCGGAGTGGCGGTCATGCTGGCTTTGGTCGGCGTGGTGAAGATGGACGGGCACACTGGAAACTTTTTTCCGCAGTTTTCGTGGCGGTGGACCAAGCAGCCAGCGAGTGAGATTCCCGAGCTGACTGGCAGGGTGGCGAAAGAAGGGACGGTAATCGAGACGGAAGGAGGAAAGCACTTTCCTCGCTTCCTCGGAGCAGAAATGAGGAATTGGGTGTCCGGGGAACTCTTGCCTGAGGGTTGGTATGATTCCAAACCGCGCGAGCTCTGGCGGAAGCCGATTGGGGAAGGATGGTCAGCGTTTTCGGTGGCGGGTGATTTCACCTACACGATGGAGCAGAGGGGTGAGATAGAGACCACGATTTGTTATGAGTTGAGAACTGGCGATGCCGTCTGGGTGCATGAGGAGAATGTTCGGTTTGAAGAGCCGATGGGTGGTGACGGTCCGCGTTCGACCCCCACGGTGGTGGATGGGCAGGTGTTTTCTTACGGGGCGACCGGGATTTTGAATTGCCTCGATGCGCGCACGGGGGAGCTGATCTGGGGGAAAGATGTGCTGGCCGAGGTGGATCAGGATGTGCCGACTTGGGCGAAGAGCTGTAGCCCTCTTGTGGTCGATGGCAAAGTGATCGTGACGCTGGGAAAGAAGGCTGAAAAAAACCTGGCGGCTTTCGAAGTTTCGTCCGGAAACTTGGTTTGGCGGGCGGGGGATTATAGTTCGTCCTATACTTCGCCGGTGGTGGCAACTTTGGCGGGGAAGCGGCAGATCGTGGCGTTTCAGCAGAAGTCGATCGATGGCTATGAAATCGAGAGTGGGAAAATTTTGTGGTCGTTCCCGATCGGGAATCGGCAGGGGAATTGTGCGTCACCTTTGATTGTGGATGACACCGTGATCACGAGCAGCGGATATGGCTACGGGACGCACAGGATTAAGATTAAGAATTCGGGTGAAGAATTCGAATCGGAAGAGATGTGGTATAGCCGAAAGCTGAAAGCGAAATTTGCCAATATGGTGGTGAAGGAGGGCGCCCTCTATGGGCTGAATGAGGGGCGTTTGGTGTGTCTTAATCTTGACGATGGCAGTCTGAGGTGGCGGGGCGGGAATTTCGGGCACGGACAATTGCTCGGGGTCGGGGATCACATGATCGTGCAAACTGAACAGGGGGGAATTTCCATTGTGGAGATCAGTCCGGACGAGGAGAAGATTGTGGTGTCCTTTCATGCTCTGGAACACCGAACCTGGAACAACCCGGTGTTGGCGGGGCGGATTTTGTTGGTGAGGAATGACCGCGAGGCGATTGCGTTTGAGTATTGAGATCAATCCCAGACGTATTTTTCGTCGTCGTTGAGATTACTTTTTCGAAGAACTCGCGGAATTCTTTTTTGAAGGATTTACGACGATGGTGTTCGGGTTGACTTTGGATGTGGGCGGTGCCGGAATCCGAGATTCGATTTGCTAACGGAGAAAGCGCCGTAGCCGTTTTGCCATGAAAATCTAGGCAGATCAGGGGATTGGGATTTAAGCCATTTGGAAGTCGATTTTTCAATTTTTTGGCGGCCGTGGTGTTGCGGGAGAGGTCGTGACCGTGGTCTTCGATTTCGCCGGTGGTTTTAATTTTACGCGGAGGAGTTTCTCGAGCCTGGGGATCCAAACCTCCAAAGAGGACCGCGTTTACAAGAGCGTTTTCGAAGACGTTCGAGGGTGACGATATTAAGGCCGGTAGCCTGTGCCATTTCAGAGTCTCTTTGAGCTGGGCCATGCTCGCCTTCACCGGAGAGGAGGAAGACGAGAGACCGTTTTAATTTGGATCCTTTGTCACGAACTTCTTCCAAGGTGGTTCCTTCATCTGAAGATAGCTTGATACGGTATTTTTTGCTGGCACCCCTAGCAGGGTATAGGTATTAAAAATAGCAATTGTTAAAAGTTCAAAACCACTCATTTCTTTAAAAATTGCGCAGCACCAGTGTGTTGAAATACGGTGAAGTGAGTCGAAGTAGAAAATGTCGTAAAAAAGCGTTTTAAAGACGTGAATCGGAGGCCTTATATCGTTGTTCGTTGATAGATGATCCGGAAGACGACGTTATTTTCTGACTGGCTCCCCCGCCTGTATGAGTAAACTTGCCAAAGATAGAAACAGCACATGACAAAAGAAAACGAAGACATTCAGGCCGTAGAGAAACTCGGCGAAGCAAGAGACGGTGTGGTCAAGGAACTACGCAAAG
>JAPKDJ010000169.1 GCA_026421245.1 Akkermansiaceae bacterium
ACTTCCCCGTCCCGTCGTTCTCAGCCAAAACGATCCGCGCATAAGTCGCGACCGCCAAATCCTGGTCGCCGTCGTTGTCGAGATCGACGATCAGTGCGCTGCGTGACGATTCGACCCAGCCGACACCCGCCGCCTCGCTGGCATCACGCACCGTGCCATCCGGGTTCTGCAGGTAGAGACGGTTGGGCAAGCCGCCAGCCTGACAGAGATACAAATCGTCCAGCCCGTCGCCATTGACATCGCCCAGCGCCGCCCCCGGTGTGCCGAGCAAGGTCATCTTGCGGGTGTCCTGAATCCGCCCCAGCCAGTGGTTCGCCCCGAATGCAATCTGCTGGTGGAAGCTCGGGTTGGCGGCGAGCGCCGATTCCGTGCAGTCGCGGAACAGCGGCGATTGTGATCCCGACGTCGTCCGTTCGAATTTTCCCACCTCCAGAGTCCGGATCAAGGGTGGATCACCGAGTTCCCATGCGAGCGTCCATTCCGCGTGAATCTCTACTCCTGGCTGGCTCAACTCGACCAGTTGCCGGGTCCGAATTTCGCCGTCCCGGTCGAGAAATTCGATCACCTTAATCTTGCAGCGGCGATCACCCGTCTCAGCTCCGAGAGCATTGGTGAGGAGCATGAGAGCATCCTCGAATCCCGTTGCCCCGGCGAGCTCACTCCGCCCGCTGGTTTGACCTCTGCTAACTCGCCAGCCCGATCCTTCGAATTCCGTCACCACGTTAGCCGGCACCAACTCGCTCGAGGAAAATTCTTCCGTCACGACCCCGGATAGGAAGTCGCTGGAGATTTCACCATTGACGATCGCCTCTGATAGCGCATCCAGCTGCTTCCTGATCCGCTCGCTCTGCACCTCGCTGTCCCAGCCATCTGCAGAGGGATCATCGAGTTGCTTCCACTCCCCTTCACCCGAACCAATCACCACTGGTGCCAGCACCGCAGTCTCGACGGACTCCGGAGATTCCCGATCATCCTCATTTTCCGCCGCCTTTTTCCCGCACGACGCGAGCGTGACGATCCCGACTCCCATGCAAAACAGGAGGGATTTCGCGAACCATGGTTTCAGTCGAGGATTCATTTTGGGCCACTGCTAAGAGGGTCAAGCAATGCAGGTGAGTGTCTAGAAACCAGTCTACCACGCATCGGTGCGAAACGGCGAGGCAGGAATCCCCTCGCGATTGTAAAGGTTGGCACCATCGGGATTCATCCGAAAGGCGTAACGCACCGCGACCGGCTCCTTCACCTCGGGGCAAGTGACGACAACGGTGTTGTTCACGACCACTGCCTCGGCCCAGAACCATTTCTTGTCGGCGCCCGCGATTGCAAAGTGCTTGAGCTTCTCGCCCTTGGCTTCGACAGCCGGGTCCCGACCTTCTTTCTTGCCAACCATCAGGCCGGATCCGCGGTGATCGAAATTCAGGATGACCTTGCCACTCTCGATTTCCATCCCCTTGAGGAGGGGACCTGAAACCATCACATCCTTCTGTCCGTAGTCCCGGCCCAAGGCCCAATACGCGAGACGCGTCCCCACGTCATACTTGTTCTTCGGATGAATGTCGGCGGCTTCGTCGAGCGGCACGGTATCGATGATCACCGCCATACCGGTGTTGGGGATGGTAAGCGACTTGGTTTGTGCGGCCCGGTGCTTGGCCCAACCGTCGCCACCGGCCGGATCCTCCGTCACGCCCTGGAAACTGGCAAGTTGCACGAAGTAGAAGGGAAAGTCTCCTTGCCCCCACTGCTGCCGCCAGCCCCCGATCAATGCCTGCATCTTGTGGTAATATGTTTCGCCCTCATTCCCATTCGACTCACCTTGATACCACGTCGCGCCCTTGATCGGAAACCGCACGATGGGTGCGATCATGGCGTTGTACATGCCACTCCAAGTTGAGCCGCCGGGATGAACGGAAATCGTCGGCTGCGGGCTGGTCTCGACCCCCTTGGCCAGATCACTCCGCGACCGGGCGATCCATTTCTCCATCACCTCCAAGTCCTGCGGCAGGCCGGCCCGATAGCCCTTGATCGCCTCCTGCCTTGCGGCAAAGGCCGGCTTCAACTCGTCCACCATGGCAAGACCTTCAGTCGCCACCCAGGGCTCGATTCTCGACCCACCCCAATTGACATCGAGGATACCGATTGGCACCCCGGTCTTGGCCTGAATCTCACGGGCAAAATAAAATCCCACCGCGCTGAATCCACCAGCCGTCTTCGACGAACACACCTGCCACTGGGGCGAAGCCGGCGCGTCGGATTGCGGCTGGGCAGCCAGGACGTGATCAAACTTGATGCGCCGGATCATTGGCAGATCCGCAGCCTTGATATCGTCCGCAGCGCCCAGGCACCCCGCGAGCCTCATTTCCATATTGGATTGTCCGGAGAAGACCCAGATGTCTCCGATCAAGATATTCTTCAAGGTCAGGCTGTTGTTTCCAGTCACCGCCAACTCGAGCTTCTCACCGGCCTTCATGGCAGGCAACTCAAGCGCCCACTCGCCCTTGTCGTCGGCCTTCGTTGCAGCCTTTTTTCCGGCCAAGGTGACACTCACCCCCTCGCCGGCATCGGCCCAGCCCCAAACCCGAACCGGCAGGTCCCGTTGCAACATCATGTTATCGGTGAAGATCTTCGGCATGCGCACGTCAGCCGCAGCGGGGAGTGCGGCCGCCATGACGACGGAGGACAAAATCAGTGTGAATTTGTTCCTCCAAAGAGCATCGGTCGCGTGTGTTTCAGATAGATTCATTTGATGAGTGTGACTGGTTTTTGTCGTTTTTCCCGTATCTATGTAATGTCACTCCCGCTTGTCACGGGTCTGGACAGGAAATCTGTAATTCGAAGATCTCGCCGTAGAGACCGAGAGGCGCCCTACTTGCGCAGGCGGTTGAGAGTGTAGTAAGCCTTTCCGTTGCGCATCGCCCCGCGGCCCTTCGAGGCGACCTTGCGCACATCGATCTGGAACAAGCGGTCGCCGGCCAGTCCCTCGACGGCGACTTCTGCGACCAAGCCGTCGGCGGAAGGCTTCACGCCGCTCACTTGGTGCTTCTTC
>JAPKDJ010000170.1 GCA_026421245.1 Akkermansiaceae bacterium
GGCTCGCCGCCGGCCAAATTGAGAGCGCGTGCGACTGACGATGATAACAAGGAACCCTGGGTCGCAACGCCCATGGACAGGGAGAACGAGTAATGCTTGTATGGAAACCACATCTTGGCACTCTGGCCAATAGTATCATTATCTTAGCGGTAATGGGCTGGCTATGCCTCCTGTGGTATCGCTACCGCTCGCGCTACACCATACGAAAAACGTTGCTGCTCCTGGCACCGAAGTTGGTCTGCACGCTGCTCATACTCGTCGCCTTAATGGACCCGGCATGGCGGGATTCAAGGCCCTCGGATGACTCCCAGAAAGTGGCTGTCATCAGCGACATCTCTACGTCGATGGATGTGGTCGACAATGCCTCCGCATCACGGGCTGAACGCGCCAAGGAGATTGCCGATGATATCGTCGGCGAGTTGCGTGGCACGGCCAGCGTCGAGAACTATCGCTTTGATGTCGACGTCCTGGCGCCAGAGGACACGCCGGCGACGGCAACCCGCAATACGGATCTGGGCCGCACGATTGTGTCGCTTTCCCAGCGGCCGGACCTGGCCGACTGCAAGGCGGTTGTCTTCTTGACTGATGGGGGTGACGAAACCATTCGTAGCGAACGCCTGCCCGATGTGCCGATCTATATCATCGGCATCGGCACGGATCCGTTAAGCTGGGATGACCTCGAGATTGGCAATGCCGTTATTCCGGAAGAGGTTGAATTGAAGACACCCTTCAAGGTTTCCGCAGAGATTGTCGTGCATGCTGCCTCGGGCGACTTCGCCGCCAAAGCCGAATCGGTCGACGTGCAGATCGAGAAACAGATCGACGGTGTTTACCAGCGACTGGCATCCGTCAAGGTTGACCCACGCAAAAACAATGGGCTGGCGGACTTCGATCTTCCTGGAGAGGCGATCCCGGGCCTTTACCAATACCGTCTGTCGGTACCGGGCATCAAAGGCGAAATAACCGAGTTGAATAATGCGCGAGAATTTGCCGTGCAGGTGCGCGAGAAGAGCATCAATGTGCTTCTCTACGGCAATTTGTTTGATGTGAATTTCGCCCTATTGAGGCGACAGTTTGCCGATGACGAGACGATAAAACTAACCACAGTGTACCGCAAGAACGCCGATGTATTCCGTGTTGATGGCAATCGCCAGGAGGGGGACCAAGTGTTTGCCAGAGGCTTCCCAAGAGATGAGGAAGTCCTGAGCCTGTATACCATCATTATCCTCGGGTCATTCCCTGCCAATCTTATTCCCTCCGCGTCCCACACTGCGCTGAAGAACTATGTAGAGGGCGGTGGCAACCTGGTCCTGCTCGGCGGCCCAAAGTCCTTTGATAAGGGGGGCTATTATAGCAGCGCCATCGCTCCCCTCTTGCCCTGGAAGGCAAGCGGCGGTGCGCAGGGGATCAGCGCCGGGTTGTTCCCGGTTATGGTGCCTCCGGAGGGTACAGACCATCCATTATCTTCGGCGACGGCGGCGCTTCTGAAGGGCGTGGCAAGCCCGGTGTTTTATTCGATCAACAAAGTGGGGAAACGCCGCAGTGGTGCCCTGAGCCTAATGAACGCCTCGGTCGGCAGCGAAGTGGTGCCCATTGTGGCGCTGCAGCCCTATGGTAAGGGGCAGGTACTGGGCGTGGCCACCGATACGATTTGGCGATGGGGGCGGATGGATGGCGACATCGCTGTCGCCTGTCATCAGTTCTGGCGCGATACCATTCGCTACTTGTCCGGCGAGATTGAAGGCGGCCGCTTCCTAACCGTGAAATGGGATCGTAAGCGCTACCGCTCCAGCGAGGAAGCCGTCGCCGAGATCGGCGTTATCGGGCGCTATGCTGAGGGTGCGGTGCATCTCACGGGAACCGTTGAGCATGCCGGGACTACCGTGAGCCTGCCGATTGTGCTCAAAGAGGGCAGTGATTTTCAGACCCGCGTGTTCTTCCCGAAGCCTGGAGACTATACGATCACCGTGGAAGCGACCCTGGCCGGGGAGCCCCTGGATAACTACACGCGTATTATTCGCGTCGGCTCGAATGTTAGCGAGGCCGCCGATCTTGCTGTGGATCATCCTTTCCTTGAGAACCTGGCGGCGCGCAGTGGTGGGGCGTATAGCCGCGAGGGTGACCGCGAGGCGCTCATGCGCCGCCTGGAAGCGCTGCTGCTGACCAGTGCCGATCCCCATGACACGCCCTTGGTGAAAAAGGGAGCACTATTCGGTCTGCTGCCGATCTATGTCATCCTGCTGATGGCAGCGATGTTGTGGGAGTGGATTCTACGCCGACGAATGAACATTGTTTGAGGAGTGGAGAGTATGAACAGAAAGACCAAGTTAATGTTGTTTCCCGCCACGCAGAGCGCGTGCAGCGGGTTCGGACTGCTTGTCGCACTGCTGCTTGTTCTGCTGCCCACTTACCTGCCCGCGCAGATAACCAAGAGTCCTCTCAAGCGGCATGCCATCCTGCATCTGTCGGATGGCGAGCAGCGCGAAGGGATCATCGAGCTGTCGCGTGGCACGGAATTTCAACTGACGAACTTGAAACGGGTGGACACGGGTACCGATGCCTCAGTGGAGTCAGAGAAGTTTTCCGGGGGGAAGAGCAAAATCTACACTTTTAATTTCAATGTGGTCAAAGAGATGAGGTTTTCGCCCCTTAGCGAGGCGTACCTGAAGAAGTTCAAAATGCTCAATGTCAGTTTTCTGGACGAAGTGGATGAAGACGGCAAATCTCTGGTGAAGAAAGTGAGGGTAGGCTTGCCGTATCCGGTCATCAAACCCAAGTGTACCGTTGTCTTTAATAGTGGTGAGGTCGTGACCGGAGTCCTCAACACGCGCGTTGTGTATCTGACGACGATGGACCCCGACACCGGTTTCACAATAAAAACCTCTAAGATCATCGTGAAGTCGAAGTATTCAGGTGAGCCGGGTCAGTCGTATGAGGATCTCCTGCGGGTCAAGCGTATCCAGATGCTGGATGAAGGGACTCAGTTTGCGCGCAGCATGCCG
>JAPKDJ010000171.1 GCA_026421245.1 Akkermansiaceae bacterium
AGGAAAAGGGGTTGTTCGTCCTATAACAGTCCCTTCGCGATGAACGCTTCGAGCTGCTTCCTCTCGACCTCGGACAGCGCCGTCTTGTAGAGGAAGACATCGCCGATTTGTCCGTTGAAGGTGGTATAGCCGTCGGGTCCGTTACAGCCTATGGTGATCGCCTTGGCATACCCACCGGCGACACCGGGAACAAGCTGGTTCATCGGATAGCCTGACTGGCCCGACTGGGCCTTTTGACCGTTGGCATAGAGCACATACGAACCGTCGGGTTGAACGATCAAGCTGAGGATGGTGATCTGTCCGTCGGGGGCGCCGGCCTTGAGTGTCTCGACGGCGTCGTGTCCCTTGGCTTTGCCTGCGCCGCCGTTACTTCGCACAAAGAACTCGCCGTTTTTATTTTTGATGTCCACCGACAGCCGGTCGTAGAAGACGTTGACGAGTGAGCCGCCACCGCCGTTGAGGGCACTGCGCTCCGGGCGGGCCACCACCACGATGCTGGCACCCTTGCAGGGAATCGCTTGGTCGTATGATCCTACGCGGAACCGTTGCGCATAGGCAGTTTGGATATTTGCATACTTCTTGCCATCGATCGTCTTGACGCTTGGCTCGCCGAGCGCGGCGAATGGCTTGCCCTTCGGGGCGAAGGCAGGCCAGGCTGTGCATTTGCCGGGCGCAGGCAGTTGCTTGGCAAGGCAGGCGAAGATCAGTTGCTCGGGACTCGGGATGCTACCGCTGAGGATGCTGTCACTGCGGAACGTTGCCGCAATACGATGGCTCGTGGTCACCTTGGTGAACGTGTGGGTGCCGAGCTTGCCCACGTCCTTGCCATCGACCGTGACGCGGGCAATCGAATAGCCGGGCAGCGGTGTCATCTTGTAGGATGCGTTCTCGCCGCGATTCACCGCCTGCGTGCCGCCGGGGGTGATGTTGCCGCCATAGCCGGCTGATGCGGCGATGGTGCAGACGAAGGATACGTCGAGAGCGTGGCTCGCGCGGATATTGTCGAAGGTGACACGATCGCGTGGGCCCATCAGGACGCCGTCCACGGTCACGACCGTGCGGTTGCCGGGCTCGGGCACGATCGAGAAACTCACGGACTCGCCCTGCGTGGCTGTCGCTTTGCCGGATGGCGTGACGCGTCCTCCGCCGCCGGCGGCCACCGTCAATGCATACGACGGTGCGGTTTTCGTGAAGGTGGCGGCGATGATGTGATTCTCCTCCAGCGGATCGAAGGTGTAATGACGCACCGACCCGACCGAAACGCCGTCAACCTTCACGTCCTGAACATAATACCCGGCCTCGGGCGTGATCGTGTAGAGGACCGTGTCAGCGGGCAGATACGACTCGCTACCGGCCGGCGAAATCGTTCCGCCACTGCCGGCCGAGGCAGCGATGCTGTGCTGCTTGGTCACGTCTTCAACGTGGAAGGGCGCAGCGGGCAGGCCGCCCTGGTTGTAAAGGTTCGCGCCCTCCGGGTTCTGCCAGCAGGCGTAGGACACTTTGCGCGGCGCGGCTACCTCCGGCGAAGACAGGACAACCGTGTCGCCCTTGATCACCGCCTCGGCGACGTGCCACTTGCCATCCGCAGCGGCGATGGAGAATCGCTGCAATTGGCCATCGGGCACTTCCTCGGTTGGTTCGTACCATTTTTTCAAGCCGACCATCAGTCCGCCGCCAAGATGATCGAACTTGCAAACCACGGTGTTTCCGGCAACCGCGACGTTTCTCAGAACCGGCCCGCTGGTGACCAGGCTGGAGCGTCCGTACTCATTCTTCAGAGCCCACAGCGCCAGGCGCTCGCCCACGTCCTGTTTGTTCTCCGGGTGGTATCCACCCCAGCTCTCTTTCGAGACTCCGATGTCCATGGCCGACGCGCATCCGGAGTGCGGCAGCGCCATCGCTTTGACCTGCTGCAACCGGGTATCTGCATCCCAACCGCCGCCGGAGATCAGCACGGGCTCCACGGTTGGCTGCAGCTTACCGTAGTTCGCGATCATCACGAAATAGAAGGCCAGGTCGTCCTGTCCCCAGACCCGTTTCCACCCCTGGATCAGTGCCTTCATCTTGAGGTAGTAGCTGTCTGGCGATTGGACTTTGAGTTCGCTGTTCTCGCCCTGATACCAAAGCACGCCACGCGCAGCGTACGGAGCCAGCGGCGCGACGCAGCCGTTGAAGTACGAGGAGGTATGGTCTGTATAGGGGCGATGCTTCAGCAGCGGATGCAGCGCGGGGATATCACCCAGGCCTTCCTTCGCCAACCACAGCTCGATTCGCGTTCCACCCACCGATGCCAGGATCAAACCAATCGGCACTTCGCCTTTCAGTTCCTGCTGGAGCTTGCGTGCGAAGTAGAATCCTGCCGCGGTGAAGCGAGACGCTGCAGCTGGCGTACAGACCTCCCACTTCCGGCTGCTGGGCAGTTCCTGGCTTGGTTCATCCGCCTTGCTTCTGGTGGAGGTGAAATGGCGAATCCCCGGAAAGTTGGCCGAGGCGACGTCTTGCGGACGTTTGCATCCGCTCAAGAGCATCTCCATGTTCGACTGACCGCTACAGATCCAGACATCGCCGAGCAGCACGTCCTTGAGAGTCATCGTATTCGTACCCGAGACCGTCATGCTCTGGCCGGTCGCGTTGACGGTCATGGGCGGGAGATTCACCAGCCAGCGCCCTGCCATGTTGGCCTTTGTCGAGACCGTCCTTCCTCCCAAGGTGACCGTGACAGCCTCACCCGGTGAGGCTGTACCATACACCGGCACGGGCCGGTCACGCTGTAGCACCATGTTGTCGGTGAAGACACCGGAGAGTTGGACTTCTGCCTGTGCGGTTAATGCCGCCAGCAGGACGATAGCGAAACATGCGATCACTCGTTTAATTATCATTGGGTCAATTGCTAGGAATTTGCTTTTTGCGTGGGGCGCTTGAGGGCGGCGTTGAGGACGTTGTTGAGGA
>JAPKDJ010000172.1 GCA_026421245.1 Akkermansiaceae bacterium
AACCTCCTCAAAGTTTCCAGTATTCTTGGCTCCGTTTTCGTCGATCAATTTTTCGATTTCGCCACGGCGGGCAATGATTTTTAAGAGTCAGACGATTTGCTGGATTTGATTATGATCAGCGAATCTCTGGCTTGGCAAGGTGGTGTCAAGGGGGCCCGGTCAACGCAGTAAAGAAGGTGAGGGAGTCCGGTGGAGAGTTGGGAGGAAATCAGCTTCTGCTGAATTGGGTCGAGACTTTTACGACCGGAGCGGTCCTCGGAAGCTAGGGATTCGTCGACGCAGTTTTTGCGCAAACAAAAGGAATGCTCGCCTCCCGCTGCACACGGGGAGCACGTGCGATCTCAGGCAAGTTCAGAGCGAATAGGAAGAGCCAAGGAAGGGGGCCACCTTATGAGGTGTTCGCCGAGGTCGTCCTCGAGTGGCGTGGCGTCTTCAATGACTTTTTTGACTGGGAAAAAGAGGGGTGATTGGTTGGCGTGTCGGTTCTCATCAGAGGGCGGATTGATGGGACGAAGGGGATGGACTTACTCGGCGGCGATGCGGAGGCGAGTGGTCTGGTGGCCGGGCGCTTCGGCGGTGATTTCCCAGGCTCCGCCTGGTTCGTGGTCCGGGAGGGTGGTGGGGGCTTGGAGGGTGCCTGCGGCGGATCCGGTGGTCTCGGACATGACGTCGCCGAGGGCGAGGACGGCGCGGAGGGCGGCGTCTGCTTCTTGCTCGGTGATGGCGAGTTGAGGAGGCATGGGGATCTCACCCCAAGTGCCGCTGCCGCCTTTCTTGAGCTTCTCTTTGAGGGTTTCGAGGGCTTTGGGTTGATCCTTATAGCGGAGGGCGACATCGGTGTAGCGGGGGCCGATCGATTTGGCGTCCGTTTGGTGGCAGGCGAAGCAGAGCCGGGCGGTGAGGGTCTTGGTGACGGGCTTGGACAGGCTGATGACGCCGGAGTCGTGGCCGGACGGGGCGATGTAGCGGAGGCGGACCACGGCCTGGGACGGATCGCTGAGGCCCTTGACCTTGAAGCCAAGGGTTCCTCCGGGAGCGAGCGTGTCGGCGGCGAGTTCGAGTTCGAGCTTCGGTTGTTGATTGGCACCGTTGAGGGGGACGCGGGCGATGCTGCGGTTGCCGGAAGCGTCGATGGCGACGGCCCGCAATTCGCTGCCGGTGTTGGCGGGGACCGTGACGGTCGAGCCGGTGGCCAGTTTCGTTTCGGCAGTGCCGATGGTGAGCCACCACTCCACCGTTATTTTTTCGTTCTCGGGATCGCTGGCGGACTTTACCTGCCAGCGATTGGCTTGACCGGCGACAGCCTCCACCTCCAGGGAGGGTGCCTCGTTCCCTCCGCCGGGACGAATGCGGCGGACGCTGCCGTCGCGGTTGAAATACCAACCGGAACCGTATTCGAGGAGCCAGTAGGAGCCATCGGCGGCCAGCTCGAGGTCCATGGGATGGCGGAGGCCGTCGGAGATCTTCACCAACTTCTCGAGGTCATCATTCTGGTCAAGTTTCGCCTTCCAGAGTTTGCCGCGCATCCAATCGTAGGTGATGAGACTGTGGTCATCTTCTTTGGAGAGAAGATTCCAGGGGCGCTTGGCATCGTGGTAGAAAATCGGGCCGGCCATGGCGTTGCGGCCGCCGGATTCCATGACCGGGAACTCGGAGGATTTGGAGTAGGGATACCAGATAAAGGCCTTTTGGGCAGGGGGGAGGATTTCGAGTCCGGTGTTGCGGCTCCCGGGATTACGCGGAGCGGCGGGGTCGGTGAGGGTGCCGGGCTTGCCGGTCGTGAAATCGAGGATGGGGTAGGGCTTGTTGTCGCCGATGAGGAAGGGCCAGCCGAAGTTGCCGGCTTGGCGTGCTTGGTTGATTTCGTCGTAGCCCATGGGGCCCTTTGCGTCGGCTTTCCGAGCGTCGGGTCCCACTTCGCCCCAGTAGATGTAGCCGGTTTTGGGATCGAGCGAGAGGCGGAAGGGATTGCGGCAACCCATCACGTAGATCTCGGCGCGGGTGTCTGGGGTGCCGGGCTTGAAGAGGTTCCCGGCGGGGATTTCGTAGCCGTCTTTGGTGGGGCGAATGCGCAGGACCTTGCCGCGGAGGTCGTTGGTGTTGCCGGAGGAGCGCATCGCGTCGGTGTGATCGCGCTTCTCTCGATCATCGATGGGGGCCTTGCCTCCGCTTTCGAAAGGATTGGTGTTGTCGCCGGTGGAGAGGAAGAGCAGTCCGTCCGGGCTGAATTTGAGGCTGCCGCCATGGTGGCAGACGGTGTCCCGGCGATCGGTGATGACGTCGAAGATTTTCTGCTCCGAGGAGAGATCGAGGAGGCCGCCCTTAAGGGTGAAGCGGGAGAGGCGGTTGAGCAGCTCGGTCGGGTGGCTGTAGTAAAGGTAGAGCTCTTGGCTGGTGGCGAAGTCGGGGGCGAGGGTGAGACCGAGGCCTCCGTCTTCGCGGGCGTATGGGCTCTTCTTGTCGGATTCCCGAAGGGCCGTGACGGGGAGTTCTCCGATGACGAAGGTGCCACCGGTGTCGGGATTGACGCGGAGGAGGCGGCCTTCGCGCTCGAGGACATAGACGCTGCCGTCGGGGGCGATACTGATCTCCATTGGGTCGCGGAAATTTTCGGCGATGGTGTCGATGCGAAGGTTCTCGGCGGACAACGAGCCGAGGAGAAGAAGAGAGAGAAGGAGATTTTTCATGAGGTGAGGGTGAGGGTGAAGGGTTTAGGCGATCAATTCGGAAAACGCCTTAGTCTGGGCGATTCTATCGTTTTTTCAAGTTTAGGTCGAGATTGCCGTAGTGGTCAACAGGGTTGGCGAAGGGATTGAGGAGAGTGGTCCCCTAGTTGCCGATCGTTTGGTAATTTTAGGCACCGTAATTTGGATATTGACTGGAGAGACCGGCGATTTTGAGACGCTCGCCGTCGCC
>JAPKDJ010000173.1 GCA_026421245.1 Akkermansiaceae bacterium
GAGGAATACTTCTGGCGACTCATTGCTCAAGTTTAGCGATGAATTGTATAAGGATGATCTCGGCAGCCGAGGATGAAGTTCCATGGTCTTTCAACGAAGCTCTGAGCCGCGCTGATGGTGGCGTAGATTTCCCCGCATGAGTTGAGAAGCTCGAGGGAGAGGTAAGGCTCACCCTCGAAGATGATCTGCTGGTAACGAATGGCGTGAAGGTGGCGGATGTTGAGCCGCATGAGGTTGTCAGCGCCTTCTGAAACAAGCCAATCGGCCATGACGGTGAGTCGCTCTGGGAGGTGATTACTGGTCCAGCTTCCCGCGGAAGAGCGGATAGAGATCATTAAGGGTTGATTCTGCCAATGACTGGAGGCGAGGATGCAGGTGATGGGGTTTTCTTCTATCTGATCCACTCGGAATTGGCCGGACGTCTCACAGCATGGGCAGAGCTTGGGGATGTGAGGTGCGGAGCCAAGTGCGAGATGACAACCCTCAGGGATGATTTCATCCGCAAAGGCTCCCGTGAGATAATTCAGCGCGCGAATGCCTTGGGGATGTGTCGGGCGAATGACGAGCTTGAGCGATCGGTCTTTAGAGACAAGCTCGAGGCATTCATGATCCTCGCCTTTCTTAACTCCGCCGGTGGCATAGATATCTGAAAATTGATGCGCTCTTAAAGTGGCCCCAACGCCGGGGAGCTGGATTGTCCCGTCGGGATTGGTGAGAAGATTTTTCAGTTGAACGGAAGACAAGAAGCCGGACGTTCCTAACTCCATGATGAGTTGGCATTCTTCTAAAGTCGCGAGCCCCTGCCAGAAGTTAGGGAATGTCGGAGCCAGTTTAGTAAGCCAAAGGTTGTTATCAGTAGACATGCTCTGATCATCCAGAGTATCGCCCTGCTGGGCTTCTGCTGGATTACCAGAAAATGATGATGCCTTGCTACTTTTGCTGTCGCTTTAAGAACTGCGAAGGGGTCATGCCTTTTTCTTGAGCGAATGCTTTCGAAAAGTGTGAAAGCGAATTATATCCGACCTCCAAAGCGACCTCAGTGACGTTGAAGCGATTTCCGGCCAGGAGCTCTGCTGCTCGCTCTATGCGAAAGGCCCGTAAGTGAAGTGAGAGAGTTTTTCCCGTGCTTTGTTTGACTAGTCGACTCAAGTAATGCGGAGCGCAGCCGACGTCTTGAGCGAGAGCGCGAAGATCGAGTGATTCGCCAAGACGTCCCTGCATGAGTTCCAGTGCTTCTCTTACGTAGCGGCTAGCGTTTCCCTTTACGATGGAGCAGAAGAGGGGCGTTTCGAGCTTTGGTTCGTGGAAGAGGTAGAGGGATAAAATTTCCAAGGTCTTGGCGAGGAACCAGGCCTTTTGCGCTTCAGATGGAACCGGAGGGGTCAGGAATTCCTCGTAGAAGACTTTTTCCCGTTCGGTCCATCGGCGAATGATGCCGAGGCTTCGTTTTAGGAACGGTCCCACTTGTCCGAAGATGCTCTCGGCTTCTGATGAGGGGACGATAAGGACGATGAACTGGTGGGCTTCTTCGGTCTTAAAACGGGTTGCGGTTGTGAGGGCAGATCCTTGGTGAGTTGCGAAGAGGGCGGTGGTGCGGGGGAGGAGAGTGAGTCGGGTTTCGGAAGCCATCACGAGGCCTTCTCCACCTTGGTTGAAAACGACGTGGAGCGAGTTAGGTTTTAAGATTCGAACCCAGTTGACTGCCTGTCCTTCCGGCTCATGGAGGTGCCAGAGTTCGAAGTTTAAAGTGCCGGTCTGGCGATGGAGGAGACGCTCGGTGATGATGTTGATTGGATAATGGTAATGAGACGCATTATCAATAGTGTTTTCAATTTGTCCGTTGATCTGTCGTTTACGAGGCGCTTGTGAAATGGCTGAGCTGTTGGGATCGCGTGATTAACCAAGCAATTGAGCGCTAATCATGTGCAAGCAAGCGCTAGCGATTTGGGAAGTTCAGCGTGAGTATACGGCATGGAAATTTCACGACCTCCTCTGGTGACGAAGTCAAATTTTCGGAAAGAGTTGTTAGCGTCCTTCGGGGTCTCCCTTGCTCTTGTTACCGGAATCATGGGCGCTCTCGCGTTCATGGCTGTAAGGAGCCTGGCATTGCTGGATGCTGCGGACTCAGTTCTGCTTGTCAGTAGCGAGACCATGTTAGTGGAAGCGGAGGAGGAAAAAGAGCCGGAGAAGTTTGAGGTTTTCAACAGTTTGCCGGTGCCGGTTCAGGTGACTCGCTCGATTTCAATCTCACAAGAGATCCCTGATCAGGTCGAGCCACCAAAGCCGCCTGAAGTTACCATTTCAGATGTTTTGGTGTGGGAGGAAGCGGATTTTGGAGGTTGGGAGGTCCCGAAAAAAGTGGAGCCTAAGCCGAAAAAGGTCATTCCCCAAAAAGCTCCGGCGAAGAAAGCGGTTTCTGAAAAGCAACGAGTCGCCAAGAAAACACCCGCGCGTCCGAGTCCTCCGAGGAGGGCAATCTTAGCAAAGGTCGTCACTCGCAAAATGCCATTCTATCCACGGAAGGCGCGTCGGTCAGGAGTTGAGGGCCAGGTGGTCGTGACCGTTTCCGTGAACACCAGTGGGAAGGTGGCTAGTGCCCGCGTCACCCGTAGCAGTCAAAATGCCTCGTTGGATTCCGCTGCGTTGAGCGCGGCGAGGAAATTTCGTTTTTCTCCCGCCAAGAATACCTTGGGGCAGACGATGATTTCCTACTGCTCTCTCCCATTTACCTTTAGGCTGACAGGAAGCTGATAGTCGTGTTGGAACAGGGTCTTGCTTTCAAGGGGGACTCGGTCCAATTAGGGGAGTGTCCAAAGCTGCCTGATTCCTTTACCTCATTCGTTGTGGGGATGGGTCCCTCTATACCGGGATCGCGGTAGATGTGGATCGGCGCTTTGAGGAGCATGA
>JAPKDJ010000174.1 GCA_026421245.1 Akkermansiaceae bacterium
CGGAGGGGCGGCGAGGACCAGACCACTGGTGAGAATGGTCAGAAGAAAAGTGCTCAGAAGTTTCATGATTCGATAGGGTTCGGGGTTTAGACTTCGTCGGGTGTGATGATCCACTTTTCGACTTCAATCGCCACTTCAATGCGGGTGAGGTCGTTGGTTTGAGGTTTGAGTTCCAATTTGGTAACCGCCTGACGCTGGTCGACCTGATGGATACTGGTCAGCCAGGAAAAGACATCGCGCTCCATCCCGGTCACCTTGAAAAGAACACGAACACGGTCGAAGTGCTCTCCCGGTTGATAGGGTAGAATACGGGAATCACGAATGTCGAGATTACGGGCGGTCGCCTGTTTTCGAAGAAGGGCCTGGAGCTTGGATTGAGCCTCCTGTGGCGTGGTGACAGCGGTTCCGGAACTCTCGAGCCACTGGATTTCAGGTTCATATTCTTCTCCCTGGGCCACGACCGATTCAGCAAGACCAAGCTTCTCCTCGGCGATGCGTTTCTCGCTCTCGGCCTTGCGAACAGAAGGACTGTATAAATTAGCAAAGGCCACATAATTCAGGATGATGAAGAATGTCACACCCAGAAAGATGAGGAGGTTTTTTTCGCGTGAAGTCATGTTGGGCTTAATCGGTTGCGTTTCCTGTGAAGGTAAAAGTCAGTTTGCCGCTTCGTTTGTCTACGATTTCTGGAGGTATTTCCCATCGGAAGTCCTCCAGTTCCCGGCTGGCCCGCAGATTTCCTGCAAAGGCGGGGATCTTTTGCTGGTTTTCTTGATCCGCATTCCCTTCCAACACCACCTCACGGAAAACCTGCATATCACCATCAATCTCCCGATACTGATTTGTAAAACTAGTCTTAGTGAGGCGAATGAACCGGGCCGTGTTGGTGTTGGGCAAAGCGCGGTAAGCATTCAGGAGAACCTCAAAGGGTTGAAATTCATCTTCCACGACAGGACGCAACTCGTCCCATTTCGCTTGGTGCGCCAACAGGAATTCAGCCTCACCCGAAATACCACTGGCATCTCTCTGGGCAATCGTCGCCGCGCCTTGAGCTTTTTGTAAATCGAGGTAGAGATAGGCGACAAGGCCAAGATAAGCAACAAGGAGGGCTGCAATGAGAATGTTACGGTTACGTTTCCCCTTTGTGGCGAGCCGCTCGGCTCGAACGTCGGCGGGGAGTAATCGACTTGGAGGAGCCGGCCACGAGGGAGAAGGTCTCGGTGAAGTATGAACGGAGATCCCGATGCCACGGGCAAAAGCCTCGATTTCCTCTGAGCGGGCATCCGTCGCCGAATCGTGTGCCCAAACGACGACCGAATCAGGAGACTCTTTCAAGAGCCCCTGAATCTGAAGCTGAGTCATGGCGAGACGAACCTCGTTTCCGGCCCTGTCGTCGAGATATTCGCCGGAAAGACATTGGAAGTAGAGGGCCTGTCCAGGCTTTCCTATTCCGAAAATCCAGCGTCCCAGTTCGCGCCACACCACCACTTTTCCAGCGACAAGCGGAAGACAGCGCGGAGAAATATCAAAGGCCTCAGGGCTCCTTCTTGGGAGTTGACCTTCCGATGGAGGGTTCATGACCACCGCGGTCAGGTGGGTCTCTTCAGGCGAGGCTCCAAAGACGAAATGATCGGTCAGCTGTCCCCCGTCAAGCGCGGGCCGGGTTCCGTTTTTCTCCAGCTGCATGGCGGCAAGATCGCCCAGCAAGGCGAGGTCATCTGTCTGAGCACGGAAGGGCACAGCCGAGACCTGCCTCACCGGAATGGCCATTCCAACAGAGCCGGAGGGAAATCCCGTCACATCGAGCGCGAGCAGATGCCCGGTCGCCGAATGCAATTGATATCCACTCGCATTTGAGCCGGTCCAAATCTCCCAGCCATCGGCTCCGGGTATTAATAAATTGAGGTCTCCTTTTTTGGCACTCATTGAATCACTACTTCTTTACGGTCTAAAATCGAGGGGTTTCGCGATCGGTTGTTGATGATAAGGACGACCTTACGCCGAACTGAACCTGCAAAGCCAACGCTTTCGATACGATTCACTTGATCTCCAGAATTGAGTCTTCCACGGATGACGCCGCTCGGGTCATCGACCCCCAGATTGGAAATCACTTCGTCAGCCGAAAGCGGCTGATCATCTTCAGTATTTCGGATACCGTCAGCCCCGTCGACAATCTCAACAATCCCAACTGTTTCCTCGATATTGGTTTCAGTCGCCATGGCGATGAATTCCGCCGGCGCCTCCTGAACATCAAGCCCACCGCTGCTCCATACCGTAAACCAATTCCTCCAACCCGGATTGGCTGCTTCAACCATATTCATCCCTCGCACGAGACGCACTTCATCCAGGTCATAAAATGGCCGATTGAAGGGTCGGTTGTAGAACCCCTGGCCTTCGTAATAATCAAACTCCGCCCCATTCAGATTGACGTCATCATTACTATCAATCCAATCGATCAAGGCATCCGCGATTTCGGAGGCAACGTCAAAATCGATTCCCCACTTCTGGAAAATATCCCGCAGGAGCTTCTTGTCCTCCTGAAACAGGATAAAGTTGATATTAAATCGCCCTCCTTCGGATAGAATCTTGGCCTCAAAACCCGCGCCATTTTCGAATGTCTGCCGCAAGATCGGATCCCACTCTTCCACGGTAGGGTTGGCCGCGAGATTGATGCCCATTTCAGCATATTGCCGGGCCTCAATTCCATTGATTTGAGAACTCGCGGCATCAGATTGGTAGCGCGAAATTTTCACTGTCGCCACCAAAGCAAGCCCCATTACGGCCATGATCCAAAAGACCGCAATCAGGGTCGCTCCACGCTTCAGGGAATGGCAGTTTGAAATTCTCATTTTCATTTAGGGGGGGCTCCTCTCCCACCACCTGTTTTAGGGGGGGCT
>JAPKDJ010000084.1 GCA_026421245.1 Akkermansiaceae bacterium
ACCGGTTGATCGCGTATTTTAGGGGCTTGGTGAGACTACTCCCCTCCGGTCAAAGTGAGAGTCCAGGCTCCTGCTTCTCCATCCTTGGTGTAGGATTTGTCGGAAATCTTGATGGTCTCTTTTTTGAGAGGGCCGGTGGTTTGGGAGTGCCCCTCAAATTTCGCTTCGTTGTGATGGAGAGTGACGAAGTCGGCGGCTTTGGAAGCTTTGCTGTGGGCTTCGATGCGGAGCAGGGATGGCCCTTCCTTTTTTACCGAGGTGAAGATGTTGGTGCCAAATTTGATCTTGGGATTCGCGGCAAGGCTGGCCATGACATAGTAGGAGAGGTCTTTTCCGTCGAGTGGGTCGCTGGAATACCAGGCGACGGACTCCTTGGCGGAGCCTGCCTCGAATTCCAGTTGGCGGAGATTCTTGAGAGAGACCGTCGCGGAGGCCCCTTCGGCATGTCGCTCAAGGAGGATCAGGGTGAGTGTGTCACCCTTGTGGGCAAAGGTGGGGGTCCACGCCCGGGGGAGAAAGCCAAAGATTTCGATTTTAAAATTCCGCTCGGTGGAGGGCGTGGTGATGGTGATTTTACGACGATCGAGTTTGTCGCCGGCCAGGGAATAGTAGCGTGCTCCGGCGTTAATGGTGTTTTCACCTTCGGTGATTTTCTTCTTTTTGTTGATCTTACCTTCCTCGGCTTTCCACTTGATGAGCTCGATTTCCCGGATCTGATTTTTGACGATGAGCCCGGGGAGTTTCCCGATGATTCCGGAAACGGTATCGAAGTCGCCCGCGAGAGATTTTTTGACGAGGTAGTCGCTGTATTTGTTGGGCATTTCGAGGAGCCACGCCTCTTGGGCGGAGAGAGTTGCAACGGTTGTCGTGAAACAGAAGAGGAGTTTGGAAACGATCGTTTTCATGATCTCTAAAACCTCATGGAGATCCCTGTCTTGTCCAGCGTAAAGGTAGCGGTTATGCCTGCGCGTGGACATGAACGAGTATCACGCGACAAGCCGGTTTGACGTCAAATCCCTGAAGTTGGGTTCGGCGATGCATATGAGGTATCGGCATCCGATCTTTTTGCTGTTTCGCTATTTTTATTTGATTTTGGTGCCGATTGGGGCGCTGCTTCTTTATTTGGGGGAACAGACCTTTGGGTTCTTGTGCATTTTGATCGGCCCACTCCTCTTCATGCGGAAGGTGTTTTGGCAGTATCGACTCATTCACGGCGCCAAGTCGTCGCCACAAACGGGCCAGGAGTTGCGCTGGACCTTTACGGAAAAGCGGATCCGTCAGGAATCAAAGGGGCATGAGAAGACTCTGAATTGGCGGGATTTCGAGGATCGTTTTCTCTCGCCTAGGGGGATCCTGCTCTACCTCCAGCGGGACCAGTATTTCATTGTCCTGAAGTCAGCCTTTTCTTCGCAGGAGGATTTTGAGGCGGTGACAAAACTCTGTGAAACCAAAATCCAGGTGAAGTCATGAAGGAGGTTGTTATTTATACCGACGGGGGCGCGAGGGGGAACCCGGGTCCGGGGGGATATGGAGCGGTGGTGACTTTTGGTCGACATCGCAAGGAGCTGAAGGGGGCCTTTGATCATACTACCAACAACCGTATGGAGTTGATGGCGGCGATTGCGGCCCTGGAGATGCTGAAAGAACCGTGCGATGTGAATCTGCACTCGGATTCGAAGTATCTCGTCGATGCCATGACCAAGGGATGGCTGGAGGGCTGGAAAAAACGGGGGTGGCGTAAGTCGGACCGTAAGCCGGTCCTCAACCAGGATTTATGGCGGCGCCTGGAGGCGGCGACATCAGGTCATGAGATCACCTGGAATTGGGTGAAGGGGCACGCCGGGAACGAGTTGAACGAGCGATGTGACGAGCTCGTGCACGAGGCGATTGACGCGGGGAAATTGATTGTTGATCAGGGCTACCTGGACCAGCAAGCGGGGGAGCCGGGGTTGTTCTAGTTTCGGGGGTGAAAAAAATGCCGGAACCCATGAAGGATTCCGGCATTTGAGAAAGAGAGGATCGCTTACTTACGGCGACGGATGAAACCCAGACCTGCGATGCTCAAAAGAGCAAGACCGGATGATGAGGGCTCGGGAACAGCGGAGGTTACATCCAGTTGGACATAATCAACATTTGACCAGCGAGCAGTCGTGACTGTCGGGTTGGTCACGGACAGCTGCACGTAGTTGTCGTCAGCGGCACCTGCGGTTCCACCAACATCACCCAAAGTAAAACTATTTCCAACAAAAGGAACGTTATTCGTCGAGGCATTATGAGTGAATGAATCAATCGCAACTCCATTGACCGAAAGAGCGATATCATAAGCGCCTGTGCCGGTGTTATTGTCGTTGAGATCCATCATCATGAAGGAGAAAGTGAAGACGTCCGTAGGGAGGGTTCCTCCATCGAAGTTGAAGTGGTAGCGAAGATTAACAGCTCCGTTGGTGAAGGCGCGCTCTACCGCGATCTCACTGGAGGTCACTATGCCAAGAGGAGTGTAAGCTTCTCCACCGTCAACTTGGTTGTCGTAGACGCCGGCGAAATAATAGTCATCGTCGGCTGCTCTAGCGGTGGCGGGGCTATTTGGGTCACCTGGAAGGGGGGAGTTGGGCGCTTCCTGAACGAAGGTCACCGAATGATCCACGCCATATAATGAAGCCGTCTCTGGAGTCGCACGTCCGACAGCAGACGTTCCGAGGTTCCAGACGGTGGCTGCGCCACTGTTCATTGCTCCGATGGCAAGGAGGCCGAGGCTGAGGCCGAGTTTTGTTGAGTTCATGTGTTTTCTTAAGAGGTTAAGAGAGAAGACATCATTGACTTCTGTGGTATGTCTACGGGGTTCTCGTCAAAGGAGCAAACTTTTTTTAAATTTTCTGGAACTGTGTGAATTACATTCTGTAATACTGGTTAGGGAGCGAGACATCGCCTCGCTTATAGAAGCTTGTTCTATTAATTTTCATTAATCATCCGGATGATGCGCAAACTCACGATCCTGTTCTTCATCATGGCGATTGCCGGACTCATTGTTTTCTTCGTGATTCAAAATCGCGAGGGGGAGGAAGAGGCGGACCTGTTGGTCAGCGAAGTGGTCGGGGGAGAAGAATTAATTTTGGATCTCACCCCCCGGTTGGGCCTTTTTTCAAAAAGCCTCATGAACATGAGGCTTCCCGGTAGTTTCGATGCATTTTTGGACTCCGTGGAGGTGAGAGATCTTGAGGGGGAATTTGAGATCGATGCCAAGGCCTCGGGAGGTCAACTGGCAGTCAGGCAATCATTCTCTCTCGCGGAATCAGCTCAAACAGTTTCCCGGTCTGATCTGTCGCTCTGGGAACCGCTTTTGAAGAACCTCGACTACTTTGAGCATGCCGCTTTCAAGATTGTGAGGGGATCATTTCTGACCAAGCAGCACGATGAGTTTGAGTGTCTGGTGAAATTCAGCGGCCTGGCCCGTAATCGAGTCGGCTCATGGTCCAGCATCTCGGGAAAGCAAAACGTTACCTGGATAAAAGCCGGAGCAAAGGGGTGGAAAATCTCAAAATGGAAAACAGAGGAGTTGAGTTCTTCTACCAGCAAGTATCGTTATTTTTCTGATCGCCTTGACGAGGCCCTTCCCGTCTTTGGAGACCGTGCTCGGGCCCGCCTTTCCATTCACCAAGAGGAGGTGATCAAATATTACCAGAGTGGTAAGAGGAAAGCGCGCTCCTATGATTTTTCCCCCATCTCAATGAGCCAGAAACCTGGGGTCTCGGTCGTTGATATCGATCAGGATGGGTTCGATGATCTCTACCTTATGGTTAGAATGGGGAAAAACTTGCTTCTTCGAAATCGCGGCGATGGAACGTTCGAGTCGATTGCGGAGTCTCTGGAACTGGCGGTGGAAGGTGATTCTACGTGCGCCCTATTTGCCGATTTTGACAATGACGGTGATCCTGACCTCATGTTGGGGCGAAGCGTGAAACCGAGTGCCTACTTTGAGAATACCGGGGCTTGGTTCGAAGAAGTTGAAACGGGAACAAAATTGCCTGGATTGGTCATCTCGATGTCAGCCGCCGACTACAACAGTGACGGGTTGTTGGATGTTTACTTTTCGACCTACCGATTGGGGGCTCTGGGAAGTGGGAATCCGGGGTTGGATGAGCAAGACCAGGCTCAGAACTGGCCTGAGAGGTTCCTCTCGGCTGCTGCTGCGGAGGAATTTCGGAGGCGGTATCGTGCCGAGACTGGCAGAAACAAAGAGGTTGATTTCCTAAACCAGGTTGGGCCCCCCAATGTTCTCATGGTGAATCAAGGCGGCGGGAAATTCCAAACTGCCTCCGAGACGAATTTGTCGGTGTGGAAGAATACGTTGCAGGCGACTTGGTCGGATTACGACGACGATGGCGATCCCGATCTTTATCTGGCCAATGATTTTTCCTCGGACCACCTCTTTCGGAATGACAGGGAAGAGGGGTTTACGGACGTTACGCATGAGACCGGCATCACGACTTACGGCTTCGGGATGGGAGCAAGTTTCGGAGACTACAACAACGACGGCCGACAGGACCTTTACGTGACGAATATGTTTAGCAAGGCGGGCCGCCGGATCCTTTCAAAATTTGAGGGGATCAATCCGGACTATCTTCACTCGGTGAACGGGAACGTTCTCTACAAGCAGGGTGATGGGGGCCAATTCGAAAGGGTTTCCGGGTTAAAGCCACCGTCGTTGATGGTGGCCGAGGCCGGCTGGTCGTGGGGAGGTCAGTTCGTTGATTTCGATAACGATGGTGACCTGGACCTTCATGCCCTGAGTGGATACTTTACCGCGCCAAAGGAATTGGCTTCGGAAGTCGATTTGTGAAGTAACTTGTGGCGCACGGTCGTGCGCACTGATCATCAGTTGGCTGACGGGGCAGTTCGGCAATCCGAAAACTGGAAGCGAGATGAAATCAATGGCAATGAGAGCCCGGAGATTGATGCCAGACTGGATGCGGGTGACGAGATCGTTGATGGCAAGTTGGTTGTCCACTCGCTCTCGGGTAAAGAGAGAAACCGTCTCTTCTTAAACGAGGACAATGGCGGTGAATTCAGAGATGCCTCCGCCCTGTCTGGAATTGACAGCGAATCCGATAGCCGCGGGTTTGCCTTGTTCGATTATGACAGGGATGGCTGGCAAGATATTGTCCTTGTGAATGCCAACCAACCATTGACCCAGTTGTTTCATAATGATCTCGGACGGATTCCCGGGAGGAAAGGAGGGATCATCGCCTTGAAATTTAGAGGAGGAAGTGCCAGTGCCGGCCCTTCCCGGTTGAGTAACCGCGACGGGTATGGGGCGATCGTTAAGGTGCGGCTTGAGGATGGCCTTGTCCTAAGGCGTGAACATCGGTGTGGCGATGGTTATGCCAGTCAAAACAGTGCCACCATGATTGTCGGCATTGGCCAGAAGTCGAAAGTAACCTCGGTTTCCATCCGTTGGCCTTCGGGAAAGGTAACGACCACAAAGGATGTTCCGGAAGGAACCCTCCTCACCGCATTCGAAAACCGGCCGGCCGAATCCTTTTCACGGGAACCTTACCGGAATACTCGAAAGAGCAATCCCCCCACGGTCCCCCAATTGAAGCTCCCTATTGCCGGGCCCTCTCTTAAAAAGGTGCAAGTCTTCACTACGATGGCGAGCTGGTGCCCCGCCTGCGCCAGCCATCTTCCTTCTCTCTCATACCTGAAGTCGGATGACATCGCTCTTTTTGGGGTTCCGATTGACGTCAACGACACCTCCGAGATCCTATCGGATTACGTGGCACGCAACAGCCCCGCGTATGAAATGCTCGCCGATCTCAGCACTACGGACCGGGAAATTATGTCCGCCTTCCTGGGCAAAGCCATGCGGACTGAAGCCCCGGCTCTGCCTTCAACGATCATTACCGATTCTGAGGGAAACGTTTTGGAAGTGATGAAAGGGATTCCGACTTTGTCACAGGTGCGGCGTTGGATGGATGAAACCAAGTGACTTATTTTTTCTCCATTCGGAGCCTTACAAACTGTTTGTCACCGCTGCCGATGGGTGGGTTGAAACGAACGGTTCTGAGAGCTCGTCCGTCACCGAGGTTCGTTTCGCTGACCATCACCGTGTCGTCATCGGCATCTTCCCACGAGATGAGATCGCTTGAGACGTTGACCCCGATCGTGGCTCTATCAGCTCCGAGACTCACGGGGTAGCTTAAGGTGAGAAGTTCCTGCGGGCTGCCCTCGATGTCATAAGTTTGCCAGCTCAGTTGAGGAGGGATTGCCCCGGAACCCAAATGGTTCCCCAGAGCATAGTCGATCAAATCAGGGATCCTATTTCCATCGAGGTCGCCATTGGAATCGACCGGAGCAGACAAGCGATCACTCCCATTGGGATTGCCTCCGGGAAGAGCGCTCGAGCGCCAGTTGATCGCGACCTCGGGATCCGGGTCCGAGTTTGGGTCGATTAAGATCAGGCTGTAGCCATCATCTGCCGCCAGAGGCCAGGGAAGATTATCGTTGTAGGTGAATTCCTGAATGGTCCCGTTCAAAGAATCTTCAAGTTTCAAGGATTCCCCATCGTTGTTGAGGCGGCTTCCATTGGCAAAGATTCCGGCGATGGGGTGACCATTCCCGTGCACCGCGGCAAAGGCGGCGGGGTCTCTCACAATCAGAACCCGGTGGCCCGGGGCAAGGCGGGTCACCGCTGAACCCGTGAAGTCAAATTCGACCCCTGACACAAATTGGACGCCGGTGAGATCGAGGGTGACCGAGGGGCTGATATTGGTGAGTTCGATAAACTCCGCCAAGCCATCGCCGCTCGGGTGATACAGGATCTCAGAAACCACGAGGTAAAGTTGGGCATTGGAGGGCTCACCTAGGTAGGTGGTGGTGGTGAGGAGGGTATCATTGGCATCGAGCAGATTCAGAGTTTCACCAAAGCTCGAAAGGTGTCCTTTGAAGTTCCCTTGGAGGAAGTTCCCTTCTCCTCCTGTGGGGCTTAAGGCACGCATACGAAAAGTGTTCACGTCAGGGCTGAGATGGAGGCTTCCTCCGGAAGGGATGACTGTGCCTGGGGCAAAGGTGTGGCTGATTCCTCCGGTGACTTTCCAATTCGAAATATCCACGGCAAAGCCGAAGGGATTGGTGATTTCCACAAATTCTTCATCCTGGTTTCCGGAGGGCGGACTAAACTCGATGGCCCCAAACTGAATGGCAGGGTGCCCTTCTGATCCCATCGTGGTTGACGCCCCATAAAGCTCCGGTCGGATCAAAAAATCGCTACTGCTCTTCGATTGGTTCAGTCCATGAATGGCTAGGACATTTTGTCCTGCGACGAGCGAGCTGAGCATTCCTCCGACATCGTAAATATTGAAGCTTCCCACGCTCGCTTCCGGCCCGTTGCCGTCGGAGGAGGAATTGTAAGTGAGGATGGCGGGATTGTTATCGGCTGCGAGCAAGTCACCATTCAAGAAGGCGACAAAACCATCGTCCCATTGCATCCGAAGTTCCAGGTCATCGAAGGCCGAGGGATCATCGACATGAAAAGGAATACGGATGTAGATGCTGGTATTGGAAGCCATCGCGGCGCCGACCTTGGTGCCAATGAGGGTTTGGTAGCCGCTGGAATTTTCGTATCCGATTCCGGTCGGGCCGCTGACCCAGCTACTGGTGTGAAAGGGCTCGTGGGCCTGTGCTCCCTGCCAGGTGGTGCCAAGGCTGTCATTGCCGGGAACAAAGGAAAAGGCGTTGTCGCCTGCCTGAACCAGTGGGGTGAAGGCGACCAGATCTTGACCGGTTTGGGCGGCGGGGATCTCGCCTCCGTTGCCAACCGTCTGGTTGTTATAAATTTCATTCCGGCGGCCTGGAAGATACTCGGTTTTCCAGCGCACGATTGCCTCCGCCATCGATTCGACGGCCGGGTTGCTGTTGGTGTAGGGCACGGAGTTTCCGTTCCCCTGAAGCCACGATCCCCACTTTTCGAAGTCGCGTTGGGCCTCGGATTTTGCCATTGCGGGATCGTCGATTAATGACGCTTGCTCATCGAGACGGCGTTCATACCAGCGCTCGGCCAGTGGGGTGCTTTCGGGCTGTAAGAACTCATCGGCCAGCGTCCGAATGCGACGCATGATCATGGCGCGGGTGTCCGCGTTGTTGAATAAATGGGAGACTAGGCGAATGGAGTTTCCGGTGACGACAAGGCCGTTGGTGTAAACGTTGTTGTCAAAGTAGGTGTTGGCGGAGTTCCAAACTCGCCCCTGGGAGAGATCGAGATCCCAGGGAAGGATGGCCCACTCATTTGTGTCTCCAGTATCGCGGTAGATGTACCAGTTTTTTCTGTGCATATCGATATTTCGAATGACCGAATTGGCGGCCAGCATGTTGATTGTTTTTGGGATATCGATGCTGTCACGCATGTAGTTCACGAGGTTCGCTCCAGTGAGATCGAGCCCCTCGATGAGGCCTTGGAGATCGTCGTTGTTCTCCGATTTCCGATTCTTTTTTTCCACCCCGGAGGTCGCGGTGTCTCCACCATCCTTGTTTAAGCGATTGCTGTAGATCTTGTAGAGAGCTCCGTCTGGATTTAGTCCGGCCCGTTCTAGGTAGATGTCGTCACCATCTTCTACGAAGTCTGCCGTGCTAAAAAAGGAACCGTTTTGTTCCACCCGGATGGTGAAGGCAAAGTGGGCGTTTACGCCGGACTCGCGCATGATCTCCCAGGCCAGAGGATGACGGACTTTCGATTTGTCGGCCCAGTTGGTAAGGAGGTCAATGTCAGCCACGCGCGGAGCTTCGAGGCTCCATTGGAATCGCTGGGTTTTGTTGAAGTCGAGGTTGTAACTTTTTTTGATAAACCCTCCGGTCGATTGTCCATGGCGATTGAAGTGCACGTTGTCGTAGAATTCCCCGTGGTAGAAGACTGCACCGGTGGTTCCGGTGGTGGTGTTGGCGCCTCTTGGATTTTGAATGAACCAGTGGAGGACATCGAGGTTGGTTTCGAGCGAAGGATCGGCCTGCACGGTTCCATGATATTGATGGGAATCCGTGGGGTCCCGGAAAGCAGGTTCCTTGGTTTGGGCTCCACTCGTGTCGGTTGCGACAAAGCGCCACCGGGTCATTTCACCGGCCTGGAAAGCAGAGGCTGGAATGGTTGCCGAGAAGATGTTGTCGCCAGCAACTGAATCGGGAGAGGTGCCATCGTCTGCCATTGCCAATGAGGACTCGCTATTGAAAGCCAACCGGTAGGAGGCTGTTATGGAAGATACGGGATTGGCCGAGCCTGAAATTTCGGCGGTGATCGTGAGGCCTGCCCCTGTCGGTTGGGGCGGATTTTCGGTCACCGCGCCAAAGACCGGCCCTGCGCTTTGACCTCCTGAATTGGTTGCCCCGGGAGTGGGGGAGTCAAAGTAGACTTGGGCAGCCGGGGCATTCGGGTCGGAGGACGTGTTGATGATTGCCGATAGGGTGGGAACACCACCGTTGTTGTCCCAGTCCATGAACATGGGGTGTGAGCGATTGATGATCATGAGCTGTCCCCTTTGCGGAGCTCCTGGATTGTCCCGCCAATCTTCAATCAGGCTTTTGATGTCCCAAGTGGTCGTTGGAGTCTGTCCGGGCACGGCCGTGAAGGATGAGACCGGCGTATTGGCGGCGTAGTAATCGATGAGAACATGGTTGTTGTAGGTGGCCGCGATGGTATCGATCCCGTAGTGGGCATCCGGAACGGCGAAAACCCCGAGCTCGGAATTGACTCCGGTTGCGCCAAAGATCGATGCCGTTGCGACGCCACTCCATGTGAGAGTGGCTGAATCAATGACATCGCCACCCGCGAGACCTCCGAGCGTCGAGGAAAAATCAAACCACATGTAGTATTGCAGTTGGGACCCGTTAAAAAAGGCATCGATATTGTCGGGGGCTCCTCCCACAGTTGCGGACTTTACTCCGTTGATGCGCACGGTGTTGTAGTTGCCGGGAGAACTCCACGGGGGCGTGATATTCACCCGAGTGCTACTTCCAGGTTTTCCTAAGCCGAACGATTCATTGGGGAACTGAGGCGGGTAGGTAGGAGCATACTCGCTGGCAATGGTCGTGCCATCCGGAGCCACAAGAGCAAGGTATTCCCCACTGGCTGAAAGCTTGAAATTTGTATGCAGAGTGGCGGCTGGATCGGTCCGATTTTTGTTGGACGCGAAGACCACCAAGCGTGCTCCTGGGCCGAGAGGAAGGGAAGGAAAGGTCCACTTGGTTGGGTTCGCGGCCTCATCGGTGAGGTGATACCCGCCCAGCGAGATGGTGACGCCCCCTGGATTTCGAATCTCAATCCAATCATTGTAAGCACCGTCATCGTCAGTAAGAAAGGTGTCGTTGTCGGCCATAAATTCCGAGATGATGACCTGAGCTCCCAAGGGAGCTATTGCCAGAGGAAGTCCAAATAGAATGCTTTTTAAGATGAGAGAGAATTTCATTTGGCGCGCAAATCATCGTGATCTGGAAATGGCATGGGAAGAAAAAAGAGAATCCGGGTGATCCTGTTGAGTTTGTAATTGGAGAGGGAGAGACAATTTTTGGAGGACAAATCCCAGCTTTGTGTTTAACTTGGAGAATGAAAAAAGGTCTGTCGCTTTGGTTGCTCATGGGGCTCCCGGCGGCAGCGTTGATTTTGAGAGATGGTCCCAGCCCAACAATGAATACTGAGACGGCCCCGACGGGAGACTTGGTGGGGAGCGGCTGGCAACATCAGGTCTATTATATGGATTTCCACGGGACCGTGATTTCGCCGAAGCATTTTGTGAGCGCGAGGCATTTGGGAGGAAGCCAGGAGGAGATCACGCGACCGGTCTTCTTTCGGGGAGGTGAGGAGGTGACTTTTGGGATCAAAGGAGAACGCGTGTTGATTGGAGGCACTGACCTTTCGGTTTTTGAGATCTGGGAGACCTTTCCGGAGTATGCCGAGCTCTACGAGGGAGGGAACGAAGCAGGGAGGGAGATGGTGATTCATGGCTCGGGCGTGGGCCGGGGGGACGCGATCTCCGGCCGCGGTTGGAAGTGGGGGCTTTGGGGGACACGTCAGTCTCGTTGGGGACAAAATATCGTGGAGGGCGTGGTGACCTCGGAAGGGAATGAGCTTCTCTATTTTGGTTTTGATGATGTGTTGGGCCGGAATGAAGCGATGGCGACTGGTGGAGATTCAGGCGGTGGCTGGTTCATCCAGGACGGGGTTACCTGGAAGCTTGCCGCGGTGTCATCTTCAGTGGATGCGTTGTATTCCGACGCCTCGATTCCGATTGACGAAACAGGTTTCAGGGGGGGCTTTTATGATGCGGGCGGTTTGTGGTATGGGAATGATGCCGAGGGTTGGGAGGTGATCCCGGGCGGCGGTGAGGGGGAGATTGAATTCTACCGGCAGTCACATAGCTATGGATCCCGGATCAGTGGCAACGCGCCGGCAATCCGGGCAATCATTGACCCGGCGATTGAGTGGGGCGGGAAGAGCAAGATGGAGAAGTTCGAAAGTTGGTTGTCGGGCTTTGGGATTACTGCAGAAACGGGAGTCGATGACGATGCGGATGGCGACGGGCTTTCCAACCTAAACGAGTATCTTGGCGAGTCTCATCCCAATGATCTCATCACCGCTGTGCAGCCATTGGAGGTGGAGGTCCTCTCGAATGGATTCCATCAATTCACCTTTGTCGAGTCGCTCGATATGACCGGACGGGGCTTAGTGAGTGTGTTGGAGAGTTCCCCCAATCTGCTGAATTGGGAGGAGGTGACAGGTCAGGTCGAAACGTCGGATCTGCGAGATAATCCCAAAGGAATCAGAACCCGCGTGACAACAATCCCCCCCTCTCCAAACGGGCGGGTGTTCTATCGGCTTAGGGTTACTCTTTGAAGGTCTTCTTGAGAGCCGGAGCAAAATCCCAGGGGTCGGTTTTTTCGCCAAATTTTTCGAGAAGGGCCCCGGATGAAAAGGCGAGGAAGAGGGCGGCATCGCCTTTTTCGTGGCGGGTGCGGGCGTAGAGTTTTTTCATGGGGGCGAGGGCAATTTTGGAACCTGATCCGAAGAGCTCGAGTGCACGGCAGGCGCGGAGGGCGACGGGCCAGTTTTTGTTTTCGAGTTCGTTTATCAGAACCACAAGCGAAGTGATACGGAAGGGTTCGAATTGGCAGAGCCAGCTGGCGGCGGCGATGCGGACATCAGCGACGGGGTCTTTGAGGAGGGGGATGACGCGGGAGTGGTGGGGTTTGTCGGAGGGGGCGGTGCGGAGGGCGGTGATGGCCCAGAAGCGTATGGCGGGATCGGGGGATTTGAGGGCCTTGATGGCGGTGAGAGGATCGCCTCCAATGGAGTCGGCAATTTGCCAGATGCTTTCGAGGTTGATTTTTCCTTTGCGGGTGAGATCGGCGATGGGATGGCCTTCTTTTTTGACGAGGTCGGCCATGATGCCTTCGGGGAGGCAGCCGGTGTCGTGGGTTTGGCGGCGGCGGTTTTTAAAGGCGGTTTTTGCTGAGGTGAGGGCTTGAGTTTGTTCGGGGGTGAGTTTTTCGAGGGCGAGATTACGAGTGTTTTCGGGATCGGCCTGGCAGTCGTAGAATTCGAGAGGGGCGCGGGTGGGTGAGATGTAGTGGGATTGGCCGTGGCTGAGGCGCATGCCGGGTTTGATGGGGGAGTCGTTGATTTCTTTGCGGATCTCGCCGAGGTCGGAGAAAACGGAGGGTTGGTTCCAGCCGAGGTGGGGGTGGTAGTTGCGGATGAGGAGCCAGCGGCCATTGCGGACGGAGCGGGAGCAATCGAAGACTTCATCGACGCGGTCGCGGGCGCCGTAGATCCAGTCGTGGGTTTTGGCGAGATCGAGGAAGTTGTGGCCCTGCATGTTGGCGGGAGCCTCGAGACCGGCGAGGGAGAGGACAGTGGGGGCGAAGTCGATGAAGGAGACGAGTTTGTTGGTTTTGTCACCGGCTTTGAGAAATTCGGGAGCGAGGTGGTGCCATTTTTTGGGAACGCGGACCATGAGAGGGACCTGCATGCCGGAGTCGGTGAGGAGGCGTTTGTGGCGGGGCATGCCGGAGCCGTGGTCGGAGTAGAAGAAGACGATGGTGTCTTCGGCGAGGCCGTCGGCTTCGAGTTCGGCGAGGATGCGGCCAACGTTTTGATCCATGACGGTGACGCAGTCGTGGAAGCGAGCGAGCCCTTTGCGGACGAGCGGAGTGTCGGGATAATACGAGGGGACGCGGACTTGGCCGGGGTCGTGGATTTCGCCCGGGGAGAGTTGGGATTGGATCTCGCGTTGGAAGATTTTGTGAGGCCAGACCATGGTGCGGGATTGGTGGGTGGTCATGTCATTGAAGACGGCGAAGAAGGGTTGGCCTTTTTTACGGGAGCGCCAGTGGGCTTTGGGGTTGGATTCGACCCAGGAGTCGCGAGTGAGGCGGGGGGCATCGGCAGAGTTGTAGTCGGTTTTGACGTTGTTGGTGGTGTGGTAGCCGGCGGCGCGGAGGAATTCGGGAAAGCCTTTGGTGCCGGTGGGGAGGGGGAAGGCGGAGCGCATTTGACCGGTGCCGGTGGTGGTGGGATACATGCCGGTGATGAGGCAGGAGCGTGAGGGAGAGCAGACGGGGTAGGCGGCGAAGGCGTGCGTGAAGACGAGGCTTTCCCTGGCGAGGGCGTCGAGGTTGGGCGTGCGGGCATCGGGGTGGCCGTAGCAGCCGAGGACGGGGCTCATGTCTTCGGCGACGATCCAGAGGATGTTGGGTTTTTCGAGTGAGGTGGTCTTGATTGGGAGTTCGCGGGCGCGGATCTTGCGGAATTTAACGACGCCTCCTTTGCCGTGGTGTTGGATGGCAAAATATCCTTTGAGTTGCTTCTTTTCGCGGATGTCGGAGACGGGCTGGCCGTTGACGAAGGTGCGGACGTGGTCTCCTTGGGCGATGACGCGGAAGTGGTTCCATTGGCCTTCTTTGAGGGTGCCTTTTTTCTGGCTGAGCCAGCCGCCAAGGCCGATGCCGTAGAGGCCGCCGGGGATCTTGCGGTCGATTTCGATTTGGTAGCCTTTGGGTTTTCCTTTGGCGCCCTGGCAGCGGAAGGCGAGGCCGGAGTTAAAGCCGGGCTCTTTGGGGAGGAAGACTTCGAGCTCGGCTTCGAAGTTGGACATCTCGATCTTGGTGGTGACCCAGACGTTGGTTTTGGAGAGGAGGAGGAGTTCGTTGTTTTTGGCTTCGAACTGGATGATTTTATTGCGGGGCGTCCAGCCGTCGGTGGATTTCCCGTCGAAAAGGTTGATCCACTCAGCGTGGGCGGGGAGGAGAAGGAAGATGAGGAGGAGAGATTTGATCATGAGATTTGAGAGCTTGGTTGAGGGGGCTTGCGAAGCGAAGTGGCACCTTTAGAGTTTGGGCTTGGGGGCTTTGACGGGTGGGTGCCAGGCGGGGGCGCCGGTGAGTTTGATTTTGCGGATGAGGGCGGGGAAGAGTCTCATTTCGGCAGTAAAGAGAGTCCCCATTGGAAAAGGAATCAAGAAATCGAGAGCCGATCACTCTTTGCCTAGAACGACCTTGAGCCGATAGAAGCCCGGGCTGGTGGGTAGGGTCATTCGCTCGAAGGAGAGGGCCGGGAGGAGCGAAGGCATCGGAAGATCTTCCTTTGATGATTGCCGGAGAA